>JAFTCS010000032.1 GCA_017454565.1 Clostridia bacterium | reverse complement strand
GGGTGTCCAGGGTTCGAGTCCCTGAAGGTGTACCATTGCTTTTATCGGCAATGCCGTTAAAATATGCTGATATACCGTGCCGAGTGCATTGTATATAAAAACGAATAGTAGGTGTTGATTACGGTGAGGGTCCACCCGTTCCCATTTCGAACACGGTAGTTAAGCTCACTGGTGCCGAAAATACTTGGCTGGAGACGGCCCGGGAAGATAGGTTGATGCCTACACAAAAGCAAGACGCTTCCAAACGGAAGCGTCTTTCGCTTTTTGTCGTAAAATTTTGCAGATCTCACCGCAAAAAAGGCTTGTTTTCGCCCTTTTATTATGCTATGATTGAATTGCGACACAATCTGAATATGTACATGCAATTTAAACGGTTTGCGTTTTTACCACGGGTAAAAACGTCAGCTCCGCTTATTTTTCAAGCTGTTTAAATTGCAGAAGGAAAAGATTGTGTCGCAGCAATCGGAGCAGCGTTTTTCGGTGCGCAGCTTCGGCTGCGCACTTTTTATTTTGAAAGGGGAACTCAGAGAATGAACGGAAACAAGCACGGACTATTCAAAAAGCTGATCAGCTTTACGCTGGCGGCGGTGATGCTGCTTGGCATTCTGCCGATGTCTTCGCTGGCGGCGGAGAGCGTCTTTGCCGATGTGCGGCAGGGTGACTGGTTTTATGATGCGGTGCAGTATGCGCACGGACACGGACTGATGCAGGGCGTCGGCGGCGGACGCTTCAGCCCGAACAGCAACGTGACCCGTGCCATGCTGGTGACGATTCTGCACAGACTGGAGGGCGAACCGACAACCGTCGCGCCGTCCTTTACCGACGTGCAGAAGGGAAGCTGGTATTACAATGCGGTGGCATGGGCGGCGGAAAACGACATCGTGGAGGGCTATCCGGCGGGCGTCTTCGGTCCCGCGGATGACATTACCCGCGAACAGTTTGCGGCGGTGATGTTCCGCTATGCTTCGCACAAGGGGTATGACACGAGCGCCCGTGCAAGTCTCGGCGCGTTTTCCGATGGCTCCGGAATAAACGCATGGGCGCGGGACGCTATGGCGTGGGCAAACGCCGCCGGGCTGATAAACGGCGTAAGCGGCAGCAAGCTCGACCCGGCAGGCAGAGCGACGCGCGCGCAGGCGGCGGCTATCCTTATGCGCTTCTGTGAAAATATAGCGGCGGTGCAGACCGAACAGCAGCACGTACAGCCGGAGACACCCAAGGCAGACGAGGTCACCGTGACCTTTGACCCGAATTATCCCAATGCGGGCGCGGGCTGGCAGATAAAGGCAGCGCGCGGCGGCACTGTATATGAGCATGACGCGCCGGATCGTCCGGGCTTTTCCTTCCGCGGTTGGTACACTGCGGCGTCCGGCGGAGAGCGCTTTGACTTTAATACTCCCGTTACGGAAAATCTCACTCTCTACGCAAGCTGGAACAGCAATCAAGGCGGGGGGATACCGGTGGTTGAAACTTATTACACCGTAACCTTTGACAGCAACGGCGGAGGCAGTGCTGAAACTCAGACAGTACGCAGGGGAGAGCGGATTGAACAGCCTACTGAGCCCACGAGGGACAGGTATATATTCACCGGTTGGTACACTGACAGCAGCGCAAAGGATTTGTATGACTTTACGGCGTCGGTGACAGATAATATTATCTTGTATGCCGGTTGGCGTTCTATATCTGATAATTTGACAGATGACGTCATCGACATGGGAGATATAGAGATGCTCAGGGAAAACGGAGATATTGAGGTAATATTCGGCGAGCAAGGCGGCGTTGTTTTCATAGACGGTAAATTTACGGATAAGAAGGTGACTTCTGCGGAGGAAGCGGCGGAGCTACTCAATTCGGCGTCGCCTCTGTTTGGCGATGGCTTCATAGCCGATGCTGCGGATATTTCCGTACAGTCGAACGATGGAGAAAGCTTTTACAGGTATTCGACTGCCATAAACGGCGTACCGGTCATTGGAAGCCAGATCGTGCTTTTCGCAGATGAAGAAGGCAATGTCACCGGTCTGACCAATTCATATGTCAAAGCGTTAGCTGATATAAACACAACGCCGAGCATCTCCGATGAAGAGGCTGAAAGCATTGTGCTGGAGGAGCTGCTCAAAACTGACGAGATAGATGGTTTTTTAACAGCGTTCGTTTCTGATGAGGTCAGTCTTGAGGAAGTGAAAGACGCCTTCGCAGAAGCTCTTGACATGGAAACCGGCTTGGTCATATATGCAGCCGACAGCGAAGAAACACCTGCTTTGGTTTATGCAGTCAAGGCAAGCTGCGCTCTGTTTGCAGAAGCCGAGAACCCCGATGACAGCAAGGCGATAATGCTTGATGAGACGTATTATATATACGCGAATGAAGAAAACGCAGGAGCTGTTTACAGGGTAATAAGTAATATCCAATCAGTAGAGAAGACCGCTTTTGACTTGCGTGGAAATGAACGAAGGGTAAATGTGGTAGGCTATGATGAAGGGTTTTATTTGATAGATTCATATAGAGATATACGAACGTATAGAACTAAAAAAACAACTTTTCTTTTTTGGAATATAGATAAATTACCTGGAAATATTGCAACAATTGCGTTGGTCGGGGCAGCATATGTGTATGATAGCGAGGCTATTTCGTTGCATGCAAATATGAAAGAAGTGTATGATTTTTACAAGAATGTTTTAGGCAGAGATTCTTTTGATGGTAAAGGCGCTGAGATTGTAGCAAGCTATGCTTTCGGAGATAATTATTACAATGCTTATTGGACTTCGCTTGATCAACGATTTGTATTTGGAGATATCGGGAAATTAGAAGCAGCAATAGATGTTGTCGGACATGAGTTTACACATGCTGTTATAGATTATGTTGTGAAAAATGGTCTTACATATTATGGAGAAACAGGGGCACTTAACGAATCTTATGCCGACATAATGGGGATGCTAATTGAAGGTAAACAAGATGGAGGTAAGTGGTTAATAGGAGAAGACGCAGAAAAAAGCATTCGGAGTTTTGCTACTCCATTAGACTTTAAGCAACCAAAACATTACGATAATAGATACCTCGGGAGCGATGACGATGGCGGCGTACATAAGAACAGCGGTATTTTCAACCATGCGGCATATCTAATGATGACAGACAGCCGCACTGCTTCCATATCCAACGCAACTTGGGCAAAGGTGTTTTACGATTCTTTACATCGTCTGTCAAGCTCCGCAACATTTCTCCCAGCGAGGGGAGCGATTATTGCTTCGGCAAAGAAATTAGGCTTTAACAGCGACCAGCAGCAAGCAATTAAAGATGCGTTTGAAAGTGTCGGAATAAAAGTACCGGAAGTGATCAGAATAGTCCTGACATGGGGCGCGACGCCGTCTGATCTGGATTCTCATCTTGTAGGACTGCGTTCAGATATGCAGGAACGTTTTCATGTATATTATCGAGACAAGATAGCGTATAAAATAGGGTTTATGAGTAAGTTTGCCGCAGAGTTGGACTATGATGATACTACGTCATTCGGTCCCGAAATCACCACTATATATTCGTTAACTCCGGGAGAATACTATTTCTATGTGCACGACTATTCTAACGGATATGACGGCAATTCCACAGAAATGGCTAAG
>JAFTCS010000031.1 GCA_017454565.1 Clostridia bacterium | reverse complement strand
TGTTTTGACAGAGGGGACGCCCTGCACAAGAGGGCGTCCCCTACTGACAGCACGGATAAAACTGCTCCCTGCCGAGAGGCAGGACGTTTAACTTTTGGAGCAAATAAACAAAATTTACAATTGTTTTCGTGCGGTTGCCCTACCGGGATTTCCAGGGCAACGGATTCATCTGCACTCCACAAAGCAGTCGTCACTGTCGCAGGTGCTTTTCTGCTCGTCCTGATAATCCGCCAGAGCTGCCTTTATCATAATAGCACATTCCAGACGCTTCTTTTCAAGCTCGCAGCCCACCTTGTGAGACTTGAGGATGTCGCCCTCGTACTGATAGTTGTTTGCATTGCAGCCGCCGCTGCAGTAGAACTTCGCCCAGCAGTTTTTGCAGTTGGTCTTTGAATACACATTTGCCTTTGCAAAACGCAGCTTCATGTCCTGATCGAAGGTGCCGTCGTTGAGGTTGCCCATTTTGTATTTTTCCTCGCCTACAAACTGGTGGCAGGGATAAATATCTCCCTGAGGAGTCACGGCAACATACTCGTTTCCGCAGCCACAGCCGCGCAGACGCTTTATAGCGCAGGGACCCTGATCCAGATCTATCATAAAGTGGAAGAAATTAAAAAACTCTCCGCGCTTTCTCATGTCGATAAGAGTCTTTGCCAGACGCTCATACTCGTTGAACACCATAGACAGGTCGGCTTCCTTTATGGAATAGTCCAGCTTAGGGTCGGAGACTACCGGCTCGATCGAAAGCTGCTCAAAGCCCAGCTCCTTCATGTGCAGGACGTCGGCGGTGAAATCCTTGCTGTATGTGGTGAAAGTTCCTCTAATATAGTAATCCTTGCCGCCGCGTTTTGAAACGAGCTTCTGGTACTTTGGCACAATAATATCATAACAGCCCTTGCCGTTAGGGGTCACACGCAGCTTGTCATTTATTTCCTTGCGGCCGTCAAGTGACATTACCACATTGTTCATCTCACGGTTGATGAAATCTATCTTGTCGTCATCCAGCAGCAGTCCGTTGGTGGTTATTGTAAAGCGGAAGTTCTTGTTATGCTGCTTTTCTATGCTTCTGGCATATTCAACAGTCTGCTTTACCACATCGAAGTTCATAAGCGGTTCGCCGCCGAAGAAATCGACCTCTAAGTTATGCCTTGTGCCTGAATTTGCAATGATAAAATCAATGGCCTTTTTAGCAGTTTCCAGCGACATAAGGCACCTGCCCTGACCGAAATCCCCCTTTGCTGCAAAGCAGTATTCGCATCTCAGGTTGCAGTCATGGGAAATATTGATGCACATGGATTTTATGGGCGCCTTTGTCATCAGGTCTGCAAACTGCTCGTAATCATCAGGACTGAAAAGCTGCCCCATATCATAAAGTTCATAAAGAGCATCGTATGTTTCCAAAAGGTCATCCCGGCTGTATTTTTCTGACAAAGCATCGAGCATTTTTCCGGGAGCTTCCTTTGTCATATTTTCATCGCAGTAATCAAGTACGTCATAAGCGATATCGTCCAGCACATGAACTGCTCCGCTGTGAACATCCAGACAGATATTGTATCCGTTAAGCTGATACTTATGTATCATTTCCATTCTCCTTTTTTCAAGTCAAAATAATATAAAGGACGGACACGAAATCCGTCCTTTACCTGTTCTGATGGCTGAAAATTACTTCTCGCACTTCTGGTTTGCCACAGTACAAGAGGTCTTGCAAGCAGACTGGCAGGAAGCCTGACACTCGCCGCAGCCGCCCTTCACTGCACTCTCCTTCAGGTTTGCGCTGTTGAGGGTCTTGATGTGCTTTGTTGCCTTCATTACTTTCACCCTTTCCGGTCAGCTGCACCGAATCATTTCATGCAGCTTCTGTAATAATATATATAATACCACATATTTTTACTAATTTCAACATTTTTTCCGGGCAACTCCGGGGCAACCGCGTGAAAACAATTGTATATTTTTTTATTTGCTCCAAAAGGAAATAACTCCTGTACGCGATCGGTTTAGTTATGGTCAGAATAAGCCGTGAACGCGAACAGGGGAGCGGCAGCTTGCCGCTGAAAAGGCTTGAGCGAAACTTTATTGTTTAATTGAATAATAGTATTATGGGAAAGAAACGACTTACCTTTTTCTGCTCCTTTTATTTACTCCGGCTATGCCGCCCAATGCACCGGCGGTTATCATAAGAGCAAGCCTGAGCAGAGTCACACTGCCCAACGAACCGCCGAAAGCCATTCCTATTCCCACAAAAATAAGGAACATGACTGCTCCGCAGGCAGCGCCCATGGCAAGTCCCATTCTTTTGTTCACTCTGCCGCACACATATCCGCCCACAAAAGCGCCCACACTCACAGCCGACGCCGACATTGGCGTTATGGCTCCGTAGGGTACGGCTTTCATCTGCGTTACAGCATAAACACAGATAAGGAGCAGCACCACGGCCGCCGCAGACCCGGCAAGAGTGCCTGTAATGACCGCCTTTACCGACCTGATAATATCCTTTTTATGCTTTGCAGCCTCGTTTTTCATCAGCACAGCTCCATTCTGTCATTCAGATATGCGGCGGCAGAGGTTCCGCCTGAAAACATTATATTCGGCTGCAGGCAAAAAAATAACAGGCCCGGTCATTACCAGACCTGTTATATATTTCTGTCATTCGTCAAATGCAGACACGAAGAAGCCTGTAAGAATGCGCGCCGCTGAAACATTTTCCTCGGCCGTATCATCAGCACAAAGGTCGTACTGAGCTTTCTCGAAGCGCACTGTGATGTGCTTTATGGGGGCATCAAGAGCAAACATCTGCTTTCTCTCGGCAACGACTTCCGGAGAAGCCTTCTTTTCAAAGTCAAAGCTTGATAAAGCATCCTCTAACTTTTCAAACACTTCGGGCTTGATCTTTTTCTTTTTCTTTACAGTACGGCTGCCGGCAGCTTCCTTTCTAAGGTAGCTTGCAAGTATCTTGCCTTCGGCGTCTTTTTCAACGCTGACTTCATATTCACCGCCTGCCATACCGCCAAATTCCACTATCCAACAGCTCACAAGTGCACCATGATCCGTCATAAGCTCACCTCACTATGCAGAAAATCACTCTTCGTTCTTATCCTTTTTTTTCTTCTTGTCTTCCTTGTCGGAATTCTTATCTTCCTTATCGGCTTTCTTTTCATCCTTCTTGGGCTGCTTGTCAGGTGTATCAACAGAAGCTATTGCCCACTTTTTGAAGCGCATCCTTGTCTTGTCACTACCTGTCTCTATGATAAATGTCTCATCATCTTCCTTTACGGCAATAACTCTGCCAACAATGCCGCCGATAGTCGTAACGTCATCACCGATCTCAATGCTGTTCCTGAGATCCTCTTCCTGTTTCTGCCTTTTCTTTGAAGGACGGATGAACAGGAAATAAGCAGCAGCAATAACTACTACCCAGATTCCTATTGTAAACACCCACTGCCAGGGATTTGTGCTCTGTGCCGCAGCGTTCGATGCTTCAGACGCAGCAGCCGTCGCAGCAGCAGAGGCAGTATTATCAATTATTCCTGATATCATGTGATAATTCTTCCTTTCCCAAATAGTGTTATTATTATAACAGCTTTTCCTTTTTCTTTCAATAGTAATAATTCAGATAATAATACAAATGAACGGTATATTTTATTTAATTTACCATAACACCGCAGATAAAGCCCTTAATACTCAGATCCGCTTGTCAAGTATATCGCGGCAGGTACGGTAGAATTCTTCATAGGTATCGTTATCCAGTGCTTCCCTTATCTTCATCAGCAGTGTGTTGTAGAACCATACGTTATGCATTACGCACAGACGCATTGCAAGCATCTCGCCGCTTTTGAAAAGATGCCTGATATACGCTCTTGTGAAGTTCCTGCACACCGGACAGGTGCACTGTGTATCTATAGGCTCTTCATCAAGAATGTATTTTTCGTTCATCATATTTCTTCTGCCGCTCCATGTAAACACGTTAGCATGACGGGCGTTTCTTGTGGGCATTACGCAGTCAAACATATCCACACCGCGGTAGACTGCTTCAAGAATATTTACCGGCGTTCCCACACCCATAAGGTACCTTGGTTTCTCCTTTGGCATGTGCTCTTCGGTAACATCTATAATATGGTACATCTCCCCGGCACTCTCACCTACCGCAAGTCCTCCTATGGCATAGCCGTCCAGGTCAAGCTCGCGGATACGCTGCATGTGATCTATCCTCAGATCGTCGTAGGTAGAACCCTGATTTATTCCGAAAAGATACTGCTCCCTGTTGATCGTAGATTCAAGGGAATTAAGCTCCTGCATTTTATCGCGGCAGCGGACGAGCCACCTGAAAGTGCGGTCGCAGGATCTTTTTGTATATCCGTACTCGGCAGGATTTTCAATGCACTCATCAAACGCCATTGCAATAGTCGAGCCAAGGTTAGACTGTATGGTCATGCTCTCTTCCGGACCCATAAATATCCTGTGTCCGTCAATATGCGAGGCGAAGGTCACGCCCTCCTCCTTTATATTTCTGAGCTTTGCAAGTGAGAACACCTGAAAACCGCCGCTGTCCGTAAGAATGGGGCCGTCCCAGCGGGTAAACTTATGCAGACCGCCAAGCTTCTTCACGTTCACGTCTCCGGGACGAAGATGAAGATGATAGGTGTTGCAAAGCTGCACCTGACACCGCAGCTCCTTGAGGTCCAGCGCAGATACTGCGCCTTTGATAGCTCCGCAGGTGGCAACATTCATAAAAGCAGGAGTCATAACCGTTCCATGCGGAGTTATCAGCTCACCGCGCCTTGCTCTGCCGCATTGTTTTATCAGCTTAAACATTATTCAGCGCTCTCAGGCTTCTTGCCGTTTGCTTCTTCCTGCGCTCTTGCTCTGGCTGCGGCCACCTCAGCCTCGAATTCCTTGCGCTGCTTCTCGCCAAGGCGCCTTCTCTCTTCCTCGGTAGTAAAGCTGAGAGCGTTGTCGTCGCCGTCAACAAGAGCCGTAAGTGTCTTGTCGTTAAATACTGCAACGGTACCTACAGGGAGCTGAAGAACTCTCATGGCATCGGGGCATACTGCGATGAGCTTATATGTGGGCATGCTCTCAAAATCGGCAAGAACATGGTTTTCTTCATCCGGATCGTCAAGCAGACCATAGTACCAGCCGGAATCGCCGTCCTTAGCTGCATCCTTCCTGTGCATATAAACGTCGTTTGCTTCAAGAGCAGCCTTCAGCACCAGAACCGTATCTCTGCTTGTGCAGTTTTCGGGCTTGACCTTAGCTACCTGAACAGCCTCCATCTGCATGTTCTGCACAACAAGAGCCGTAGTGAGATTATCAGTCCTGTCCCTTGCAGGATTTTTATTGAAGTCAGCTGTCTCTACCACCCAGAACTTTTCACCGTTCTCATTTCTTTCGGTAAGGAACAGGAAATTCCAGCCGAAATTAAGCACAAACTTGTTGTTAAAAATATTTGTTTTCTGGCTTACGTCTGCCAGCACACGCATGATAGCGCCTACTGCGTTTTTAAGTGGAAGGTCAGCGAATAATCTGACCGTCTGCTCTCTGATCTTAGCTTCAAAAGTTATCATATCAATAATTTTCCTTTCCGGTATTTATTCCGCCCGAGCGGATTTGGTAAAATCGTGCATAGAGTCATTGTACAACAAATCAGTGTTTTTGTCAATCAAAAACCCTTACAGCAACATGGCAGCCGCACGAAAAAACTCCCTAAAATCGACAATACAAAAGTTTCGCCCGCCTTTTCAAAGGCGGCAGGGTGCAGGGGTGCGGGTCTCCAGTGGAGACCTCTGCGCAGCAGAAGCGCCGACCGAGTCGACAGGCGAG
>JAFTCS010000030.1 GCA_017454565.1 Clostridia bacterium | reverse complement strand
GTGCCGTATTGCGCAGAATATTTTGTGCTGGGCGAAGCGTCTCGACCGCCGCACTACTTTGTGTAATGCAAGGGAGAGCCGCAAAGTCCAGCGCAAAAGAGACAAGCAAGACGGTGCTTCGTAAGTTTCCGAGGAAGTCTATTGATTATAATGTTTTCGGGACTGCCGCGGGCTTTGTATGGCTCGCGGCGGTTCTTTGTGTTTTTGGCAAAATACAGCCAAATAATAAATAGCTGAACTATGCTTGAAAACAGGCATAATGTATGTTAAAATGTGAGATAGCAGAGGATGTTTCCGTCCTCTGGACGCTATCATTACCCAATAACAAAAGAAGGGTGGAAATCACATGAGTGGTGTAAAAAGAATATTCGTAGAAAAAAGGAAAGGCTTTGATGTTGAAGCCGCTAACCTTATGGCAGACCTCAGAAACAACCTCGGTCTGAAAGCAATTGAGGCTGTGCGCATTATAAACCGCTACGATATCAGCGGTCTTGAGGGCGACAGCTTTGAAAAGGCAAAGAATACTATCCTCAGCGAAACAAACGCCGATATGGTATATGACGAGATACTCCCTGAGGACAAGGATTTCAGGGTGTTCGCTATGGAATACCTGCCCGGACAGTACGACCAGAGAGCAGACTCGGCAGCACAGTGCGTTCAGCTGCTGACACAGGGCGAAAGACCCGACGTAGTAAGCGCAAAGCTCATTGCAGTTAAGGGAGATATAACCGATGATGAGTTCCTGAAGATACAGCACTACCTCATCAACCCCGTAGAATCAAGACTGGCTTCTCTTGAAAAGCCCGAAAGCCTTGACATGAAAGCCGACAGACCCGCAGACGTAGCAGTTGTTGAGGGCTTTATCAGTTGGGACGACGCTGAGATGAAGGAATACTTCGACTCCATGGGTTTTGCCATGACCCTCTCCGATTTGAAATTCTGCCGCGATTACTTCCGTGACGATGAGCACAGAGATCCTACCGTTACCGAGCTGAGAGTTATTGACACCTACTGGTCTGACCACTGCAGACACACCACCTTCCTTACCAGACTTGAAAAGGTCGAAATAGAAAAGAGCGAGCTTACCCGTACCATTGAGGACGCTCTTAAGCTCTACTATGAGAGCAGGAACGAGATCTACGGCGAGAACAGCACCAGAGACGTTTCACTTATGGATATGGCTCTTGTAGGAATGAAACTGCTCAAAAAGAGAGGCATGATCCCCGACCTCGACCTCAGCGATGAAATAAACGCCTGCTCCATAGAGGTTCCCGTAACAATAGACGGAAAAACCGAGCAGTGGCTCGTTCAGTTCAAGAACGAGACCCACAACCATCCTACAGAGATAGAACCCTTCGGCGGAGCCGCAACCTGTCTCGGCGGCGCTATCAGAGACCCCCTTTCCGGCAGAGCTTACGTTTATCAGGCAATGCGCGTGACAGGCTCAGGCGACCCAACCGTACCCTTTGAAAAGACTATGGAGGGCAAGCTTCCCTCAAGGAAGATCACCACAGGCGCAGCAGCCGGATACAGCTCATACGGAAATCAGATAGGTCTGGCAACAGGTCAGGTCACAGAGCTTTACGATAAGGGTTATGTTGCAAAGAGACTTGAAATAGGTGCGGTTATCGGCGCATCTCCAAAGGCAAATGTTATCCGCGAGGTACCTGCTCCGGATGATGTTATCGTACTTCTGGGCGGCAGAACGGGCCGTGACGGCTGCGGCGGCGCAACCGGTTCCTCAAAGGCGCACACTATGGAATCCATTGAGACCTGCGGAGCCGAAGTACAGAAGGGCAATCCTCCCACAGAAAGACAGATACAGAGACTTGTCAGGAACAGCACAGTATCTACCATGATAAAGCGCTGCAACGACTTCGGTGCAGGCGGTGTCTGCGTTGCCATAGGTGAGCTGGCAGACGGACTTACCGTTGACCTTGACAAGGTAACCAAAAAATACGACGGTCTTGACGGTACAGAACTGGCCATCTCCGAGTCTCAGGAGAGAATGGCAGTTGTGCTTGACCCCAGGGATGTTGACAAATTTATTGCCGAAGCAGGCAAAGAAAATCTCGAAGCCACTGCCGTTGCCGTTGTCACCGAAGCTCCGAGACTGACCATGAGCTGGAGAGGCAAGACAATTGTTGACCTCAGCAGAGCGTTCCTAAACACAAACGGCGTTACTCAGGTCGCAAGCGCTTACATTACTGCTCCCGATGCGGACAAATGCTACCGCAGGCAGGCTCCCGCAGAGCTTGCAGGTATGGACACCGAAAAGGCCTTCAGAGCCAACCTTTCAAGACTTGAAGTGTGCTCGCAGAAAGGTCTGTGCGAGCGCTTCGATTCCAGCATCGGCGCTGCTACTGTGCTTATGCCTTTCGGCGGAGTGACACAGCTTACACCGCAGGACGCAATGGCGGCTAAGATCCCTCTTCTCCACGGCGAAACCGATGATGCCACTGCAATGGCATACGGCTATATTCCCGGCATATCAAGATGGAGTCCTTTCCACGGTGCAGCATACGCTGTTGTGGAATCCCTTTCAAAACTGTTGGCGATCGGCGCCGACCCCATGACGGCAAGACTTACCTTCCAGGAATATTTTGAGCGTCTGCATGAAGTACCCTCACGCTGGGGCAAGCCTGCCGCTGCTCTCTTGGGTGCACTCACTGCTCAGATAAAGCTTGGTCTCCCGTCGATCGGCGGCAAGGACAGCATGTCCGGCTCATTTGAGGATTTAGATGTTCCGCCTACACTTGTGAGTTTCGCTGTTGCCATGACAAAGGCTTCAAAGACCATATCCGCAGAGTTCAAGAAGAGCGGTTCAAAAGTAATATATGTTCCCGTACCCGAGGACAAGGCTGCACTCATGCCCGACTGGGACAAGCTTATTGCTATGTACAAGGCTGTTTATGCCCTTATCAAAGACGGAAAGGTTCTTTCCGCATACACCGTCAAGGAAGGCGGCGCGGCTGCTGCCGTTGCAAAAATGAGCTTCGGCAACAAGATAGGCATGAGGTTTGCAAAAGAGCTTACAAGTGACGAGTTGTTTGCTCCTCTGAGCGGTTCTCTTGTGCTTGAACTTGCCGACGGTGCGGCTCTGAGCGATGATGTTCTCTTCTACGAGCTGGGCACGACCACAGACGACGGCTGCATCACTGTGAACGGGTGCTCACTTTCCATAGATACTCTTATCAACGACTGGACCTCAAAGCTTGAAAGCGTGTTCCCCGTAAAGGCAGCATGCCCCGAAAGCAAGACTGATATACCGCTGTTTACCGATAGGAACACATCCTCTCCGGCAATAAAAACAGCAAAACCAAAGGTGTTCATTCCGGTATTCCCCGGCACAAACTGCGAGGTCGATACCGCAAGAGCATTTGAAAAGGCAGGCGCAGAGCCGGTACTGCTCATCGTGCGCAACCTTACTCCCGCCGATATCGAACAGACCATTGACGAGATGGTTCGCATCATAGAGCAGTCACAGATGATAATGCTTCCCGGCGGATTCTCCGGCGGTGACGAGCCTGACGGCTCCGGCAAGTTTATTGCCACCACATTCCGCAACCCAAGAGTATCCGAGGCTGTCAACACGCTGCTGAAAAAGCGCGACGGACTTATGCTCGGTATATGCAACGGATTCCAGGCACTTATCAAGTTGGGTCTTGTGCCCTACGGCGAAATAACTGACCTGAAGCCGAACGATCCCACCCTTACCTTCAACACTGTCGGACGTCATATCTCCTGCATGGCATACACAAGGATCACATCCGTAAAGTCTCCGTGGTTCTCGCTTGTAAATGCCGGTGATATCCATGCAGTGCCGATATCTCACGGTGAGGGACGTTTCGTAGCTGATGACGAGACCCTTGCCCGTCTTATCGCAAACGGACAGGTAGCTACCCAGTATGTTTCACCGGACGGCAAGGTTGCAAAGGATATCACTTTCAACCCCAACGGTTCGGTATGCGCTATTGAAGGCATCACCAGCCCGGACGGACGTGTACTCGGTAAGATGGGACACTCCGAGCGCAAGGGCGACAACCTCTATTTCAACGTGCCCTTTGAAAAAGACCAGAAGATCTTTGAAAGCGGCGTAGCATATTTTAAATAATTACAACAGGCACGTCAGATCATAAACCGTGGTCTGACGTGCCTGAACTTTTAAGGTGATTTAAGAGCCTGTTTAGCATCTTAGCAACGTACGGCTTTTTGGCAATTTTTTTCGCTAACTGCGTCAAAAGAACTTGCCATACGTCAGTATGCCTGCGTCCTTTTTCCTTGTTATCGAGAAAAAATATGCTCAAAAATCCGTACATTTCAGATACTAAACAGGCTCTAAGTACGAACCGAGACTTTGCCGGTCGCGCACATAAATTTGATTCAGCCGCGATGCGTTTAGTTCCGGTCTGAATGAACTATAAACGCAAACAGAGTTTTAGGGGGTGTCGGGGGGACTTTTCCGCAAAAGTCCCCCCGACTCGCTCTCCGCAGAGAGCGAAACTCTTTGGTGGCTCGGGGCAAAGCCCTGATATATCAGTTGTTCTGGGCAAACTTCATGCGCACTGAGCTGAGCTTCTGCTGCTCGGCGCTGTCGGGCTTGTACCAGCCTCTTGCCTTCATCTGGTCGTATATCTGTGACTGCATATTAAGCGAGGTGTTCAGCGAGCTTGAAAAAGCCTGGTGTACATCCTGACTTGATGCTTCTATTGCTCCGTGCATGAAAAGGTCGCATACGCCTTTTTCAAGCAGCAGCATGTTCTCCATAAGATCTCTGTCTTCCATGGTCATCCTCCTCAAAGCAGGCCGTAAAGGCTCTGGAATATCGTGCTGTGTGACTGCTCAAGCTGCTGTACAAAGGTTTTGAGCTGTTCGTCCTGCAGTCTGCTGATTGTCTCGCAGCACTGAGTACGAAAATACTTCTCGTGTCCGAGAGCATCCTCTACATAGAGCAATTCTTTGCTTGTCATATAAAAACCTCCTTAAATTCAGGTGCACAATTATTATTGACGCTCATGCGGAGGATTATTCATAGCAGAATATCTTTTCTGAAGCAGGCACAAAAATATTGAACACATTTATAGCATAATGTGGCTGGAATTTTTAACAATGTTCCATTGTATTTTTCGTTTGTTTTATGTAAAATATAAGTGTATAAATATCTATGCAGCTGTCCGTTTTGCCGGACGGCTTGATTTTTTCGGACGGTTTGATAGTCCGCACTATATATTTTACCGGAGTTGTTATTCAGCATGAAAAAATTGACAGCAGTTATAATTGCCGCTGCAATTGCGTTATCCGTTATGTTCCTGACCGGAATAAGAGCGAAAGCCGCAGAATTTGAAATAGACTTTGAAACGCACTGCACGGCGCTTTATCTTGAAAACATAGACACGGAAACCGTTGTCTACCAGAAAAATGCAAACGAGCGCAGATATCCTGCCTCCACCACAAAGATCATGACCTACATCATCACCTGTGAGCATGTAAAGGACATAAAAAAGACCGATGTAAAGATCAAGAACAGCGTCCTGCACATGCTTGACGGCACAGGAAGCTCCATAGCCGGTCTTGAAGGCGGCGAGACTCTTACCGTGTACCAGCTTCTTAACTGTCTTATGATACCGTCCGGCAATGACGCTGCTCTTGTGCTTGCCGACTATGTAGGCGGAGGCGACATTAACAAATTCGTTGAGATGATGAACGCCAAAGCCCAGGAGCTGGGATGCGAAAACACCCACTTCGTAAATCCCCACGGTCTGAACGACCCGAACCACTACACCACCGTAAGCGATATGGCGAAAATAACCAAGTACGCAATGACTATGCCTGAATTCACAAGCATTACCGATACGACCACATCCGATATTATCGGTGATGACAGGTACCTTGTCACGACAAACTCAATGATCGACCCTGTGCGCGGCGGAGATCTTTATTATCCTTATGCAAAGGGCATTAAAACAGGTTCCACCGGCAACGACTCCGGCTACTGCCTTGTATCCACTGCCGAAAAGGGCGGCTACACCTACCTGTGTGTTGCCTACGGCGCTCCATATGAGGACGAGAACGGAGAAAACTACGAAAACGGCGCCATGCTGGATTCCATCAGTCTTTACGAATGGGCATTTGATAATCTGAGTATCAAGACGATCATCGACAAAAACGAGCTTGTCAAGGAGATAGGCCTTGATTTTGCCTGGAACAAGGATACTATCCAGCTTTCACCGGCAAACAGCTATTCCACGATACTTCCGGATGATGTGAACCCGAAGAGTCTTGAAAGAATATATAACCTTCCCGAACGCATTGACGCACCTGTTAAGGAGGGCGACAT
>JAFTCS010000029.1 GCA_017454565.1 Clostridia bacterium | reverse complement strand
GGCAAGCTGCAGTACCGCAGCGGAAAACAGGTCAAGGTGCCCTCTGCCGGTATCATGGCTGATATCATGGTAAAAAACGGTGATACCGTAAAAAAGGATGACCCGCTGTTTTCCTACTATAAAATTGACGATGCCTATACTGCCCTGATATCTCAGTATTCCGGGCTTGAAAGCATGGATGCGATCATCGGTGCAGCCTCTAAATACGGTTCCTCCGCAGACATCATAAACGAGCTGAAAAAATACTGTCCGTTAGAAACGGTCACTTCTGAATATGAAGGCAAGGCTGCTGATATAAAATACGGCAGGGATGAGCTGCTTGAAAAAAACGCTCTTGTAATGAAGATCTGCGAGAAGCAGACCCTTGAAATACCGGTGAATATAAACGAGACATATATTTCCGGTGTAAAAAAGGGACAGAAAGCGGTCGTGCACTTCAATGCTGTACCGGAAAAGACTTTCACCGGTACGGTCACCAAAATAGCGGATGAAGCAGCAGTGACAAGCGGTCTTACAGGCAGGGAAACAACTGTTGAGGTCATTATAACACTTGACGGCAAGGACGACAGGCTTCGTGCAGGATACAGCGCAGCATGCACCATAAAGCTTTCAACGGATAAGGATGTGCTGGTGCTGCCTTACGATATTATCCGAACGGATGAAAATGGAGATTATGTTTTCATCGCCAGGGACGGAACGGCTGCAAAGCGCTATATTACAGCGGATAAGGAATATAAGGACGGTATCAGGGTGTCAGAAGGACTTTCACAGGGGGACTGTGTGATCGTGAACAGTGAGGGTATGTATGACGGACAAAAGATAACCATTATCAAACGGAGGGTGCAGACAAATGATTGACATGATATTCAACTCCCTGCGCATTCTTTTCAGGAAAAGGACAAGGACGCTGCTGACACTTTTAGGCATCACGGTGGGCGTAGCTTCGGTGCTGATAATCAACAATATAAGCAGGTGCGGCAGTACGGCGCTGTCTTCAGAAATAGACGAACTGGGTATGGGCGGGCTTTCCGTTATGCTTAAAAACCAGAGTGCTCCTCTTGCGGAAGAGGAGCTTGAAGCTATACGCAGCCTTTCCTATGTGGATTATGCCATGCCTCTGATGTTTGAATCCACGGATGCGTATATCCATCAGGAAAGGAATCCTGTTTATCTATGGGGCATTGACAAAAGCGCAAAAGATATGATAAACCTTACACTCATCAATGGCAGGTTCATAAACTCCTCAGATATTTCTTCATACTCCAAGTGCTGTCTCATAGATAAGAAGCTTGCAGAGGACTGCTACGGCAGTGACAATGTGACAGGCAAGAAGTTAGTGATAAACAGCGGCGGTACAAGCAGCGAATACAATATAATCGGCGTGGTAAAGACAGGCGGAGGTATACTTGAAAACATGATGGGCAGTTTAGTGCCCACATTTCTGTATGTGCCGTATACTACACTGCAGGCAAGTCTGAACACTGGGAATTTTTCACAGATAGCAGTTAAGATAAAGCCTGACCACGACAATGATCTGGCAGGAGAAAATATAATCAAGACCATCGAACGCGAAACAGATGAGAAGGGCGCATACATGGTCACTAACCTTTCAAAGCAGAAAGAAAACCTTGACAATATCATAGGCATTTTTACCATAGTGCTGACGAGTGTAGGAATAGTATCTCTGTTTGTGGCGGGTCTGAGCATAATGAACGTGATGCTGGCATCGGTAACGGAACGTACCCGTGAGATAGGCATAAAAAAAGCTCTGGGCGCCTCAAAGACAATGATCGTTACGGAATTCCTCTGTGAAGCTCTGGTGCTCACACTTATAGGTGCTGTCGCCGGAATAATAGTAGGGACAGCGATATCTTTCACAGGTGCGGGAATGATCGGCTTGACTCTGGTGCCGGGAGTTGATATAATTTTCATAACGGTTATGTTCTCTCTGATAGTCGGTATCATTTTCGGGATCTATCCTGCGTTGAAGGCTGCAAGGCTGCGTCCGGTAGAAGCTCTCAGAAGTTATTGATGGTTCAGGAAAGGGAACAGACGATGTGATCGGGAAGTGAAAAAATGAGTGAGGAATTCGTATCATCTCCGAACCTGCCCCAGAGCAAGGTATGTCTTGTGCTGATCTCGGACAGAAAACGGAAATTGACAAGGGAGCTTTCAAAGCTTGGTATAAGGTGTATCGACCCGGGAAGCCTGAACGGTATTTCCGGGTCTGAGCGCTTTCATGCGGATATGATTGTCTGTCATGTTGGCGGAAACAGGCTTTTCTGCGCGTCTAACGGTGATATAAACCCAAGAGCTGCACTCAGGGATGAGGGCTTTGAAGTAATGCTTACAGATAATGCCGTAACAGCGCAAAAGCCTGCGCTGAATATCTGTATAACGGGCAGGAATGTGCTGTGCGACACAAAAACAGTTGACCCGACTCTCGCGGTGTTTCTGCAAAACGATGGCATGTCAATACTGCACACCAACCAGAGGTACACAAAATGTTCAGCCGCACTTGCCGCCGGGAACGCAGTGATAACCTCCGATCCGTCGATATATGAACTTTGCAGAAAAAACGGCATAGACGTACTTATGATAACCCCCGGTCATATAGAGCTTGAAGGATATCCTTACGGTTTTATCGGCGGCTGCTGCGGTCTGCTTTCCAATGATACACTGGCGTTCAGCGGCGATATTACACTGCACCCCGACTATGAAAACATAAGGTCTTTTGCAGGAAATTACGGTGTAAACATAATTTCCCTTTCCGATTCAATGCTCTGCGACATCGGCGGCATTATTCCGTTAAAGGAGTACCGGCTATGACCGTCACTTGGCTTTCAGTTCAAAAATAGTGCTTCCCTGATTCATACCCAGTATTTTCCGCTCAATGCGCGGGTGCTTGAAGCTGCGTATCATCTCACGGATAGCAGTGCCCTGATGATAACCGTGAATGACCTCAAGCTCACGGACTTCGGCTGGCAGTGAACGGAGTGTCTCTGTGAGAAGTCTGCGGGCACTCTCAACGGTGTGGCCGTGAAGGTCAAGACTGTAAGAAAACGACATTGAACGCACCTCTCTTAGAGCCTGTTTAGTATCTGAAATGTACGGATTTTTGAGCATATTTTTTCTCGATAACAAGGAAAAAGGACGCAGGCATACTGACGTATGGCAAGTTCTTTTGACGCAGTTAGCGAAAAAAATTGCCAAAAAGCCGCACG
>JAFTCS010000028.1 GCA_017454565.1 Clostridia bacterium | reverse complement strand
TATAAAGACAAGCGTTTTGAGGGCTTTGACGCAGCCTGTGTTGTTGAAGTTATCGAACACATGGACGAAGGCAGAATACCGCTTTTTGAAAAGGTTCTGTTCGGCTGTGCCAGACCGAAAGCAGTGATCGTGACAACCCCGAATAAAGAGTACAATGACAATTATCCAACTCTTGAAAACGGTACGCTCAGACATAAGGATCACCGTTTTGAATGGACGAGAGAGGAATTCCGGAATTGGTGCGGACATATCTGCAAAGAATTCGGTTATACCGTTAAATATCAGAATATCGGAGAAACAGACGAAAAATGCGGTTCTCCGACACAGATGGGAGTGTTTACAATATGCGTATAGAGATACCGGAATTTGCGCTTGTGGCAATGATCGGAGCAACATCCAGCGGAAAGACCACCTTTGCGCATAAGCATTTCAAGGATACAGAGGTTCTTTCATCGGATCATTTCCGCGCAATGGTCTGTGATGACGAAAACGATCAGACTGTTTCAGCGGATGCCTTTGAGCTTTTGTATTATGCGGCAAACAAGCGTCTTGACAGGATGAAAACAACTGTAATCGATGCAACAAATCTTTCAAACAGTGCAAGACAGCAGGTTCTTGAACTTGCCCGTAAGCAGAATGTACATTCGGTTGCAATAGTGCTTGATCTTCCGGAAAAGGAGCTTATGCAAAGAAACAAAAACCGTGCTGACAGGGCCTATCCCGACAGAGTAATACACAGCCATTTTACCAGCCTGAGAAAGTGTATCAGACATCTGAAGAAGGACGGTTTCCGCTTCGTGTATGTTCTGAGTTCTCAGGAGGAAATAGACAATGCAGAAATAGTTCGTACAAAGCTTTGGAACGATAAGTGTGAGCTTCACGGACCGTTTGATATTATCGGTGATATTCACGGCTGCTGTGATGAACTTGTTATGCTGCTTGAAAAGCTTGGCTACATAAAGAACGAGAGTGGCATTTACTATCATCCCTTTGGCAGACAAGCTGCTTTTTTGGGTGATCTCTGCGACAGAGGAACAAAGAATACGGAAGTTCTCCGTCTTGTGATGGATATGGTTAAGTCCGGAAATGCCATAGCCGTTCCCGGAAACCATGATGTAAAGCTGCTGAAATACCTGAGAGGAAAGAGTTTGCAGAAAACACACGGTTTGGATATCACTGTCTCACAGCTTGATGCAGCAGGAGAGGATTTCATAAACGAGGTCACATCATTTCTTGACGGTCTTGTAAGTCATTATGTACTCGATGACGGTAAGCTTGTTATTTCTCATGCGGGCATCAAGGAAAAATACATCGGCAGAGGTTCTATGCGTGTGCGTGATTTCTGCTTGTACGGTGAGACTACCGGAGAAACGGATGAATACGGTTTGCCTGTCCGTCTTGACTGGGCTGCCGATTACCGCGGACGTTCAACAGTTGTATACGGTCATATTCCTCATACTGAGGTACAGGCTCTGAACGGTACATATTGTATTGATACAGGCTGTGTCTTTGGTGGAAAACTGACAGCCTTACGCTATCCCGAAAAGGAATGTGTCAGTGTTAAGGCACTGCGTCAGTATTATGAGCCTGTAAAGCCGCTTTCTGAAAAGCCGGAGGAACCTGATGATATTCTGACGCTGGGAGATATCGGTGGCAAGCTGTATTTGCAGACAAAGCTCATGCCGTCTATCAACATTCACGAAAAAAACAGTGCCGCTGCATTGGAGATTATGTCACGATTTGCGGCTGATCCTCATTGGCTGATCTATCTGCCTCCTACAATGTCACCCTGTAAGACAAGTGAACTGGAAGGCTTTTTGGAACATCCGTTGGAGGCTTTTGAGTATTACCGCAGTCATGGAGTGGGGAAGGTTATCTGCGAGAAAAAGCACATGGGTTCCCGTGCCGTGATAGTACTTTGCCGAAATGCAGAAGCTGCAAAAAAGCGTTTCCGAATCACTGACGGCAGCAGAGGAATAATTTATACACGTACAGGACGGCAGTTCTTTACAGACAATACAATTCAGAATGAAGTTCTTGACAGGCTGGATTCTGTGCTTGCAAAGACGGGCTTCTGGAGTGACTTCAATACGGATTGGGTTTGTTTTGATACCGAGCTTATGCCATGGTCGGAAAAGGCACAGGAACTTCTTGAAAAGCAGTATGCCCCTGTAGGCCGTGCAGGACGTGACGGTCTTACAGCGGTTACAGAGGCACTTCAAAAGCTGTGTCAAAGAAAGAATGTTCAATATGATGTTCCGGAAGGCACATCGGGAGAAAGCTTTGACCCGGCTGAGCTTTTAGCGGAGTTCAATCAGAAGAAGGACGCAATGGACGGATATGTCAGAGCGTACCGTGAATACTGCTGGAATGTTAAGAGCGTGGATGATTTGAAGATTGCCCCCTTCCATATTCTTGCATCAGAAGGACAGGTTTTTTCTGATAAGGAGCATATATGGCACATGGAAACGATAAGAAAATATTGCACCGGAACAGACCCGATCTTCATTGCAACAAATTACATCGCTGTTGATGTTAATGATGAGAGCAGCGTACAAAGAGGCATTGCATGGTGGCTGAGCCTTACGGGTAACGGAGGAGAAGGGATGGTTGTAAAGCCAGAGTTCTTTACGGCAAAGTATAAGGGAGAAGTAAATCAGCCGGCTGTAAAGTGCAGAGGACGTGAATATCTGCGTATCATTTACGGTCCGGAATACCTTATGCCTGAGAATTTAAAGCGTCTAAAGAGCCGTTCACTTACAAGAAAGCGTAGTCTTGCATTGAGAGAGTTTTCACTCGGAATGGAGTCTCTTGACAGATTTGTTATGGGTGAGCCGCTTTACCGTGTGCATGAATGTGTTTTTGGAGTATTGGCACTTGAAAGCGAACCGGTTGACCCGAGGTTATAAATTGGATTTAAACCAAAAAGCTCTAATGTAAATATTTTAAATAGTAGTTGTAGTAGAGCTTTTGTGATATAATAATGTAGGGAATAGGGGAAAGGCTTGTATTTCAGTTGGTCTATCCTCAATACACCAACCGGAGTGGATATTTAGTTGGTCAATCACCGATACACCAACTTGGTACAAAGGAAGTGAGTTATATGACTGATGATTCTGGCTACATAGAAGCAAAAATCGTTGGAGGAGAATGTCTCTTCATGAGAAAAGATAATCTTGTAGGATTTTGCCATTTCCCCGAACACAAAGGTTATATAACGAAAAATGTCCTTAAAAACAAAGAATGCGCTAAGAAAGAATGTTTCTATTTTCAAAAGTTTAATGATAACCCTTACTGGGAAGCATTAGAACTGCAAAGGATCGCTGAGAAAAATAAAGGATATAGAGGGAAACTATGTAGTGATGTAATAATTGCTGCATATCAATGACCCAACAAATGACCTGATAAATGACCCGATAAAACGAGGGAGTGGATCAATGAACAAGATAAGTGTAATGAGAGCAGAAGAAGAGTGGCAGCGAGCAGGAGCGTATTCTGTCAGGATACAGGGGATGAACCGTCAGTATCATATTTCTTTACGGGAGGAGTTTGACGAACATGACGGAGACGAAAGCAGATACATAGTTTTGCTTGATGACGAATATCCTGTGGCTACCTGTCGCTTTTATGAACTGAGCAGTGATTGTGTAATGATAGGCAGAGTAGTTGTTCTGCCGGAATATCGCAATCAGCATCTTGGCAGTATGGTTATAAGAGAAGCTGAAAAGTGGATAGTTGAGCTCGGATATAGTGAAATTCGAATCGATAGCAGGGTAGTCGCATCGGGGTTTTACGAAAAGCTTGGATACAATCGCATGGATAATGAGATTATCAAAAGCTGGAGCTTTGAGTGTGTAAAAATGAATAAAAAGCCAAGAATTTGAGAATATAGTGATATTACTATAGTAAACGACATTATTATTTATACTTTGATAAATCATCAGCTGATTGTGGGGGCATACCGGTCGCCCCCACACCCCTTCGGATATCACTCTAAGTAAGAATATTTTTGTCGTCTGCTATAATATTCAGATAAACCGATAGAATGTTTTTGTTCGGGAATAGTATCAGCTTGTAGTATATATAGAAGGAGGCAGACATACCATGAGACCCGTAGTTGCAATTGTGGGCAGACCTAATGTGGGCAAGTCCACACTCTTCAATAAGCTTGTGGGGCAGCGTATCGCTATCGTAAACGATACCCCGGGCGTCACCAGGGACAGGATCTTCGGAGAATGCGAGTGGCGCGGCAGGAAGATAACCCTTGTTGATACAGGCGGCATCGAGCCTTATTCCGACGACATTATACTTAAACAGATGCGCCGTCAGGCTCAGCTTGCCATAGAAGCAGCCGATGTTATCGTGCTTGTCACCGACCTCAGCTCAGGCGTTGTGGCTACCGACCATGAGGTCGCCGAAATGCTCCAGCGCAGCAACAGACCCGTTGTGCTGTGCGTAAACAAGTGTGACCGCGTAGGCGAACCCGAGCCTGCCTTTTATGAATTCTATAATTTAGGGCTGGGCGACCCGATCCGGGTATCGTCAGTCCACGGACACGGCACAGGAGATCTGCTGGACGCCGTTTTTGAGCAGCTCCCCGAGGACGCCGGCGCCGATGAAGATGACGAGACCGTAAGCGTTGCCATTATCGGGCGTCCGAATGCCGGCAAGTCATCTCTTGTCAACAAGCTTACCGGTGAAGAGCGCTGCATAGTGTCCGATATCGCGGGCACGACCAGAGACAGCATTGACACCACCATAGAGAACAAATTCGGCCGGTTCCGCCTTACGGATACCGCCGGCATAAGACGCAGCAGCCGCATAGAGGATGACATTGAAAAATACAGCATCATCCGCGCGAAAATGGCCATAGAGCGCAGTGACGTCTGCCTTATAATGATAGACGCTACCGTAGGCTTTGCCGAGCAGGATTCCAAGATCGCCGGTCTTGCACATGAATCCGGCAAGGCATGTATAATTGTTGTCAACAAGTGGGACGCCGTTGAAAAGAATGACAAGACCATGAATGAGTTCCGCAGGAAGCTTGAAAATGACTTCTCGTTCATGTCTTATGCGCCTATGGTGTTTATTTCCGCCAAGACAGGTCAGCGGCTTGACAGGCTGTTCGAGATGATCGTAACAGTGGTGAACTCCGCAGCTATGAGGATATCCACCGGTACGCTCAACGACCTGCTCAGCGAGGCTGTGGCAAGAGTACAGCCTCCCACAGACAAGGGCAGAAGGCTGAAAATACTCTACATGACACAGTCGGGCGTAAAGCCGCCGACATTCGTGTGCTTCGTAAACTCGGCCGAGCTTTTCCACTTCTCATATCAGAGGTACATTGAGAACCGCATCAGAGATACATTCGGCATGCAGGGTACTCCGATACGCTTTGTGATAAGAGAGCGTGGAGATAAGGATAAACAGTGAAATAACAGAGGTGTTTTTTGTGGAAGAAATAACGGGATTTTTCTCTGCCTGCTGGCTGCAGGTAATAATTGCCATCGTTGCTTCTTACCTGATCAGCAGCGTAAATACTTCGATAATTGTCACCGGAATAGTGCTGCACAAGGATATAAGGACCATGGGCAGCGGCAACGCAGGCTTTACCAACGTGCTGCGCTGTGTGGGCAAGGTTCCGGCAGTGATTACCTTTATCGGGGATTTCCTTAAAGGCATAGTTTCCGTACTGATAGCTATACTGCTTATGATAAACGCCGGCGGCGAGAACGCAGACATCTACAGAGGCTATCTGATGTACATTGCCGGTCTTTTTGCGGTGGTTGGACATACTTTTCCTATATATTACAAGTTCAAGGGAGGCAAGGGCGTGGTAACATCCTTTGCCGTTATGCTTATGACCGACTGGAGAACCCTGCTTTGCGCGCTGATACTGTTTGCGATCTTCTTCCTGATTGCTCACATCATCTCGCTTTGCGCGGTGATAAACTTTTCCGTCTATACACTCACGGCATTCCTTTGGAGATTCCTTGATTACAAGGGTGTGACATCGTCATTTTCTACGCTGCCGGCACCGACTCTGCCTTTTGTGATATTCTCGGCTGTCATCGCCTTTTTGATAGGAGTTCTGGTGCTCGTGCGGCACAAGGATAACATAAAGCGCCTGCTTAACGGCACCGAAAAGAAGATCAAAGCAAAAGCCTGATATCTCTGACACCTTCCGCCAGGACGGAAGGTGTTTTTGTTTGCATGAATTTTCTGTTAAACCTGAATCCGTGAAACTCTGAAAATGATAAACAGCGTTTTCGGGGGCGCTGGTCTCCGGTGGAGACCTCTGCGCAGCAGAAGCGCCGACCGAGCCGACAGGCGAGAAGTCGGGGGAAAGATTAACAAAGATTTTTAGTAATAGGGCAGAAAAAGATACTATTGTTCCCAAGGTGACGGAGAAAGGCGGGTTTTGTGTAAAATGCACTTGTGGAAACCGGAAAAATATGTTATAGTAATGGGGAATGAAAAGAACTTTCAGAGAAAGGTGATATTATGAGCTTCTGGTTGGATTTCGGCATAGTGGCGCTGATAGCGCTGTTCTGCTTCTCGGGTTATAAGAGAGGCGCCGTTTATATGGCAATAAATACCGCGGGTACGGTTGCCGCCGTGGTGCTGTCGTCAATTTTAGCGTCTCCTGTGGCGCTGCCGGTATATAACTGGCTGCTCAGGGATAGTATAGTAAAAGGACTTACCGAAGCCACAAGCGGCATTACACAGGGAAGCGGTGCGCAAATGGCTCAGGATACCATGGCAGTTATGTCAAACTTTACAAAGAATGTCTTTTCATTTACCGGCATAACTCAGGACAAGCTGGCAAAAAGCCTTGAGGATTCCGTTATCGGCATACCCGGCACTATAGAGGAGCTTATCAGACCCGCCGCAGTAATTATGGTCTCGGTGGTGCTCTCTTTCATTATCTTCCTGCTGCTTATGATAGTGGTGGGCATTGTGGCAAAAAAGCTGACTAAAACCATAGACCGTACCTTCCTTGGTACGCCAAACAGACTTGTAGGTATGGGTATCGGTCTGGTAGAGGCTGTGTTCATCAGTATGCTTATCACACTGATAGTATACTTCATAATGATGTTCATTGCACCTGAGGCATGTATCTCGCTGAAGAACTCAATCGACAATTCGACTATATTTAAATTTATCTGGAAGATAAATCTGCCGCAGATCATCATTTCGTGGCTGGCTGCGGTATAAAAATGAAAATATTCTGCGGAAAGGAGCGTTAAGGTTTTAATGAAGCTTTCCATAAAAAAGAATATCAATGTTCCAAATACCCTTACGGTGATACGTCTTATCGTTATCATTCCGATGATAAAGTTTCTTTTAGAGCAGAAATATGTTTATGCAGGCATAATGATACTTATTTCTGCGCTTAGCGACATGATGGACGGTTTCCTTGCGCGCAGACTCGATCAGGTGACAGACCTGGGGAAAATACTTGACCCCATCGCAGATAAGCTTACATTGATAGCGGTTGTGGTCTGCGTGAACGTACTGTATCCTGAGGTCATGCCGTTTGTGCTGGTGCTGTTCAGCAAGGAACTGCTTATGCTTGCAGGCGGAGCTTTTCTGCTGAAGGTAAGGATCAGACCGCCGGCAGCAAAATGGTACGGGAAACTTTCCACCGTGCTGTTTTACACATCCATCACCACGCTGATAATACTGAAAGCGGTCTGGGGATATACCAACGAGACCCTTTCCATGACGCTGCTTGCAGTGACGACAGCCTCAATGCTGTTTTCGCTGGTGCGGTACTTCATTCTCTTTGTAAAACTGGTCAAAGAGAAAAACAAAGCAGAAAAAACTGCGCAAAGTGTTCAGCCGCAAAGTGACGGCGAATAAACCTTATATGGGAAAAGGAAGGAGCAAACTATATGCAGCTTTGCAGTAAATGTAACAAGAGACCCGCTGTTGTATTCGTAAGCTCAACAGCAGATCCTTCACAGACAGTAGGCTATTGCCTTAGCTGTGCAAAGGAAGCGGGTATAAAGCCCGTTACTGACCTTATAGATAAAATGGGAATATCCGACGAGGATATCGAAATGGTGCAGAACCAGATGGGTGAGCTTATGGACTCCGGCATGATACCCTCTCCCGAGGACATGGAGCAGATGGCGGAATATGATCCCGATGAAAATGAAAACGATGACGGCGATTTCAGCAGGGGAGGAGCACCCGCTTTTCCGTCGCTGTTCAAGAATCTTTTCAACACGGATAAGAATAAGAGCAAAAGCTCAGAGAGCGATGACAAGAACGCAAAGGATTCTTCCAAGGCTCCCAAAAAGCGCAAAAGAAAGCATCTTGACACCTACTGCACCGACCTTACACAGAAAGCCAGAGACGGCAGGCTGGACAGGATAATCGGCAGGGATAAGGAGCTTGACAGAGTTATCCAGATACTCAGCCGCAGGACAAAGAACAATCCCTGTCTGATAGGCGAGCCGGGTGTAGGTAAAACAGCCATTGCCGAGGGTCTTGCACTGAGAATAGCCGCAGGAACGGTTCCTCTCAGACTCCAGAAGAAGGAGATACATCTGCTTGATATGACCGCTCTTGTAGCCGGCACTCAGTTCAGGGGTCAGTTCGAGAGCAGAATAAAGGGTCTTATAGATGAAGTCAAGGCGGACGGCAATATCATACTCTTCATAGATGAGGTGCACAGCCTTGTCGGCACCGGAGATTCAGAGGGCGCAATGAACGCCGCAAACATAATGAAGCCTGCTCTTTCCAGAGGCGAGATACAGGTCATAGGCGCTACCACCTTCAACGAGTACAGGAAGTACATCGAAAAGGACGCTGCCCTTGAAAGACGTTTCCAGCCGGTAACGGTAGCCGAACCGTCAATTGCAGAGACCATCCAGGTCATAAGCGGCATAAAGTCCTATTATGAGGAATATCACAGAGTAAGAATGTCAGATGACATTGTAAGAAAGACGGTCGTTCTTTCCGAGAGATACATCACCGACAGGTTCCTGCCCGACAAGGCTATCGACCTGCTGGACGAGTCCTGTACCCATGCCGCTCTCAGGAACAAGGAGCTTGAGGACTACGACAGGAACAATGCCCTTCTTACGGAGCTTAAAGCTAAGGAAGAGGAGCTTACCTCAGTGACAGATATAGACTACGAGAAGCTTGCCACCATAAGATATGACATAGCAAAGCTTGAAAAAGATCTTGACAGCAAGAAAGAGGTCCTCAGGGGCGCAGAAGTGACCGAGGAGGATATCGCTCACGTTATCGAGCTGTGGACAGGTATTCCCGCGTCAAAGGTGCAGGAGAACGAGCTGAACAAGCTTGCTGACCTTGAAGAGAAGCTGAAAAGCAGGGTGATCGGTCAGGATGAAGCCGTGGCTGCTCTTGCCGGTGCGGTAAAGCGCAGCAGAGTGCAGATCAGCCCAAGGCGCAGACCGGCATCATTCATATTCGTAGGCCCCACAGGCGTAGGAAAGACCGAGCTTGTAAAGGTGCTTTCCACCGAGCTGTTCAATACACCGGAAACGCTTATCCGACTTGATATGTCCGAATATATGGAAAAGCATTCGGTCTCTAAGATCATCGGCTCACCTCCGGGATATGTTGGCTACGAAGAAGCCGGTCAGGTTACGGAGAAGGTCAGGAGACGCCCCTATTCGGTGCTGCTCTTTGACGAGATAGAAAAGGCTCATCCGGATGTGCTCAACATACTGCTCCAGATACTTGATGAAGGCGTTCTTACGGATGCTCAGGGCAGGAAGGTCAATTTCAGCAACACCGTTATCGTAATGACCTCCAACGCGGGCAGCGAGAAAAAGGAAAATGCTCTCGGCTTTGCAAAGACTGAGGAGGAGGCTACCGCCGAAAAGGTAAAGGCTGCTCTCGGTGAGTTCCTGCGTCCGGAATTCCTCAGCAGGGTTGATGAGGTCATAATATTCAGGCATCTTACAGAAGAGGATTTCGTGGCAATTGCCGCTCTGATGCTTGGAGAGTATGTGGATACCCTGAAAGAAAAGGGAATAGGCTTTACCTTTGACGAAAAGGCTCAGCGTTTCCTTGCAAAGAAAGCACACGGCGGCAGAAGCGGCGCAAGAGATCTGAGGAACCTTATCCGCAAAGAGGTAGAGGACAAGATAGCCGAAGCGATAGTGGAGAGCCGTACAGGAACAATAGCCGGCATAGCCATTACCGCCGATGACGAGAAGATCATAATGAACGTGCTTTGATGCGGTACCCTTTGGGGGTGTTCAGGCAAAGCCCTGATAATAAATACAACAAACAAGGGTACGGATTACCATTCCGGTGATCCGTACCCTTGCTTTATTTTGTTTTTCTTTGTTTGGTTATCCAGCCGGAATAACCGTCAGCGTACTGAGAATCAGTAATTGCAGTGTACCTGTTCTGTCCTTTTTCCTGTTCGTCTAAAAAGCCTGTGTAAGCTCTGTAAATGGCTTTTGTTTCCGTGTCATAGATGCGCTAATAGCCGCCCACAATGTCGGAATGCTTCTCCTGCTGTATGACGTCCGTAAGTTTGCGGGCATTCATGGCGGCTTTAAGAGGGGAAGTGTCCCCCACGTCGGCAGGCTCACCGTCAGAAAATGTGACTTCACCCGTATAGGCAAAGGATGAAATTATCTTCTCGTAAACGGGCTGCCAGTTTTTCAGCTCACCCTTCGGCGCTCTCTCAAAAATGATGTGCCGCACCGTCCAGAGCTTTGAATCGGTGCTGAAAACGGCGGCGCTGTAGGTGCCCTCGCCCAGCACGTCATTCTCGGAAAATTCACCGTATACGGAGCTGCGATCCCTCAGCTTTCCATTGGGAAACTCTGCACAGACCTTTTCGTTATCCGAGAGGTGCACTGTCTCTACTGCGCGGAAAAAGCTGCCTGTTGCCGGATATTTCAGCTCGTACATGGTGTTGTACAGGTTCTCGAAGTATTCTTCGGCGCTGCCCTTTTCCATAAATGAACGGGTCTTGTAAGATGCCATCTCGTCTGCGGAATTTGCAGCGGTATCCTGTTCAAGATACGAAACGCAGCTTATAGAGTTCGGCCTTGACACGCTCCATTCAAGAATGTCATTTTCATAGCCCCATGTAACTCTCCAGCCCTTGGGCACAGACATGGTAAAGTAATCGCAGGAAAAATCCTCCCATTCCGTTTCTGCCCATTCGGCAATTGATATCCTGATTTCCGCCGCTTCACTGACCTCAAGGCTTGCCGCACTGCTGACATTACCTGAAGCAGCCCTGCATCCGGTAAAAACTATCGCAGCCGTTACTGCCATAAGAACGGCCATTATTCTTATCTTCAATGGAAACACCCCGGTTTAGTGATAAGCAAAACTTTTTATTTCCAATATAACAGTATATCACGAATACGCCGGAATGTCACGCATTATTACAAAAAATATCATCTTTCCCACCAGCGTGCCGGTCAGGGGGACTTTTGTGCCGGCGAGCCGCCGGACCCTTGTTCGCGCTCATAGTTTGCTCAAATAGAAACTAAACGTAACGCGGTTTGTACTTACTTCTGTGCGCGAGCAGCGAAGTTTCGTCTTGTTTATCAATCTCCGCGAATTGGGGGCGGCAGCTTGCCGCTGCGCCACTATCTGTTGAAGTCTTTGCCGAGGATGGAGGAGAGGTTGTCCATGATAGCTTTGGCAACATCGGGCTTGTTCATGGAGTAAACATGCACGTTGGTTATGCCGTTTGCGTACAGGTCGATTATCTGAGAGGTGGCGTATGCTATGCCCGCCTGCTTCATGGTGTCCGGATCCTGACCGAAATAGTCAACCAGACTTTTGAAGCGCTGCGGCATGAACGACCCTGAAAGCTTTATCGCCCTTTCTACCTGATTGGCGTTTGTAATGGGCATGATACCCGGTATTACTGGCACGTTTACGCCGGCCTCTCTCAGCTTGTACATGAAATTGAAAAACAGGTCGTTGTCAAAAATCATTTGCGTAGTCAGAAAATCCGCACCGGCTTCAACTTTTTCTTTCAGGTGAAGAATATCTTCCTTCTGGTTGGCGCTCTCCGGGTGTATCTCAGGATAACATGCCGCACCTATGCAGAAGTCGCTGTCGCAGTCCTTCAGCTCACGTATGAGCTGTACTGCGTACTGATAATCCCACTTGGAACGGTCGGTCTTTTCAAGCTCCGGCGTCAGGTCGCCGCGCAGAGCCATAACGTTCTTTATTCCGGCATCCCTCATAAGCTCTATCTGTTCCTTTACAGTCTCTCGGCTGGAGGAAACGCAGGTAAGGTGGGCAAGGGTAGGAACTCCGAAAGAATACTTGATGTTTTTTGCGATGTCGAGGGTATAGCGGCTGGTTCCGCCGCCGGCACCGTAGGTCACGCTCATAAACGACGGATGGTAGGAGGCTATCTTCTCGGTTGCTTCCTTTACGCTCTCAAAGCCTGACTCCTTCTTTGGCGGAAAAACCTCAAAAGAGAGGGACATTCTGTGATCCTTTAATATGTCGATTATCTTCATTTTCATCAGCTCCAAAAAATAAAACTACATGACTATTGTACAATAAAACGAAGCATTTTACAACAGGTATTAAAAAAACAACATGACGCGGCAGCCGGATGAACTGACTGCCGCGCCATGCTTTATTGGTGATGGAATATAAAGGTGATAAGCAAATTATCAGACGATACCCTGAGCCATCATAGCCTCTGCAACCTTTACGAAGCCTGCGATGTTAGCGCCTGCTACCAGGTTGTTGCCGAGGTTGTACTTCTCGCAGGCAGCAACGCTCTGCTTGAAGATGTTGACCATGATGTTCTCGAGCTTAGCGTAAACCTCTTCCTCAGAGAATACGAGGTGCTCAGCGTTCTGAGCCATCTCTATGCAGGAGCAAGCAACGCCGCCTGCGTTAGCAGCCTTGGAAGGACCAACTACTACGCCGTTCTTCTGGAGGTACTCAATAGCCTCGTTCCTTGTGGCATGTTAGCGCCCTCGCAGAGGAACTTGCAGCCGTTAGCAACCATCTTCTGAGCATCCTCAAGATAGATCTCGTTCTGAGTAGCGCAGGGGATGTAAAGGTCAGCCTTAACGCCCCAGGGCTTCTCGCCTGCAAAGAACTTAGCACCCGGGAACTTGTCTGCATAGGGAGCGCAGATGTTCTTGCCGCTTGCTCTGAGCTCAAGGAGATAGTCGATCTTCTCGCCTGATACGCCTGCCTCATCAAGGATGTAGCCGTCAGGACCGGAAATTGTGATGACCTTTGCGCCAAGCTCTGTGAGCTTCTTGCAGGTACCCCAAGCAACGTTGCCGAAGCCGGATACAACTGCTGTCTTGCCCTCAAGGCTCTCACCGAAGTGCTTGAGCATCTCTCTTGCATAGAATACGATGCCGTAGCCGGTAGCCTCGGCTCTGCCGAGAAGTCCGCCGTAACCTACGCCCTTACCTGTGAGTGTGCCGTCATAAGCGTCTCTGATTCTCTTGTACTGGCCCATCATGTAGCCGATCTCTCTGCCGCCTACGCCAAGGTCGCCGGCAGGAACGTCTGTGTTGGGGCCGATG
>JAFTCS010000027.1 GCA_017454565.1 Clostridia bacterium | reverse complement strand
TACGGATTTTTGAGCATATTTTTTCTCGATAACAAGGAAAAAGGACGCAGGCATACTGACGTATGGCAAGTTCTTTTGACGCAGTTAGCGAAAAAAATTGCCAAAAAGCCGCACGTTGCTAAGATGCTAAACAGGCTCTAAGCAAACTCAACTGATTCAGAATTCTGAGAGAGCCCGTTAATTTTCTCCCTTTTTCCACTGCTCGAACCAGTCGTCATCGGTGGTCGTTTCGGCAGCAGGCGCAGCGCTCCAGTTGTACTTTTTCTTGGCTCTGCTCTGGCGCTCCTCGGCTCTCTTCTCCTTCTCGATACGCTCGGCCTCTTTCTGCTGCGCGATCTCTTCGGCGGTTGGCTGATCTTCAGCCTGCTCTTCTTTTGCTGCGTTAGCTTTCTTCTCTTCCTCGGCTTCGGCGTCTATCTGTGCCCATATATCGGCTGTTGCCGGTCTGTACTCCTCCGCAGTCTGCTCCGGCTCGGCTTCGGTCACATCCGGTTCATCGTCCTCAAGATCGTCTGCTCCAAAGAGTGCCCTTGCAAACTGCTCAGGATCAAACGGCTGCAGATCGTCTATCTGCTCGCCCACGCCGATAAACTTTACCGGAACGTCAAGCTCCTCTTTTATAGCCAGTACAACGCCGCCCTTTGCGGTGCCGTCTAACTTTGTAAGAACAATACCCGTTATGCCCGCCGCATTCCTGAACTCCTTGGTCTGATTGACGGCATTCTGACCGGTAGTAGCGTCAAGAACAAGAAGAACCTCCTTGTCGGCATCAGGAAGCTCCCTGTCGATTATCCTGTTTATCTTTTCAAGTTCGGCCATAAGGTTCTTTTTGTTGTGCAGCCGGCCTGCGGTGTCGGCTATGATGATGTCGCTGCCCCTTGCCTTTGCCGACGAGATAGCGTCAAACACCACCGCCGCAGGGTCGGAACCCTCATTCTGCTTTATAAGGTCGGCGCCTGCACGTTCTGACCAGATAGCAAGCTGGTCTATAGCTGCCGCGCGGAAGGTATCCGCTGCCGCAAGAGTGACCTTCTTTCCCTCATTGACAAAGCGGGCAGCCATCTTTCCGATGGTAGTGGTCTTGCCCACTCCGTTTACGCCTATGACAAGTATGATCGAAGGCTTGGTGCCGATATGCAGTTCCTGACCGCCTTTGAGCATTTCGGTTATCACGTCTGCAAGCAGGCGGTTTATCTCCTTGGGGTCGGTTATGCCCTGCTGCTTGACCTTCTTTTTAAGCTCATCGCATATCTTTTCGGATGTCGATATGCCAACGTCGCCCATTACTAAAAGTTCTTCAAGCTCTTCAAAAAGCTCGTCGTCTATTTTTGTGAATGACTTGAGCATCATGTCTATCCTGCCGAAAATTGCGTCCCTGGTTTTTTTCAAGCCTTCCTTTATCCTGCTGAATATACCCATATTAAATTCCCTCCCGTTTAATTAAGCGAAACTATGAATTTGACAGGTTTTTTTCTATATCAGAGGCCTGAAGCTGCAGGAGCTTGGAAATGCCTCTGTCCTGCATCGTGACACCGTAGAGAACATCGGCTTCTTCCATAGTGCCGCGTCGGTGCGTAATGCAGATAAACTGTGTATTTGCGTTCATTCTTCTCAGATAGGCTGCAAAACGATATACATTGACGTCATCCAGTGCAGCCTCGATCTCGTCCATCACGCAGAACGGTGACGGACTTACCTTCATTATGGCAAAGTAAAGTGCGATCGCCACCAGAGCCTTTTCTCCGCCGGAAAGCAGTTCTATGTGGGACACTATCTTTCCGGGCGGCTCAACCGAAATGTCTATGCCTGTGGTAAGCACGTTTTCCGGGTCGGACAGGGAAAGCGAAGCCTTTCCTCCGCCGAAAAGCTCAACAAAGGTTGACGAAAAATTGGTGTTTATCAGCTTGAAGCGTTCAATGAATATCTCCCGCATCTGCTTGGTCAGCTCGCCTATCAGCCTGATAAGCTCGGACTTGGATTTCTCCACATCACCGACCTGCACCTTCATGAATTCGTACTGCTCGCTGACTTCCTTGTATTCCTCTATGGCGCCCACGTTTACAGTGCCAAGCGAGCGTATCTTCTGTTTAAGCTCGGCAAGTCTGCGCTGAGCCTTGCCCTGGTCGCTCACGTCTGCCGCCGCCTTTTCGGCTTCACGCCTGGTCAGCTCGTACTCTTCCCAGAGTTTTCCGTTTATCTCGTCATACTGCTTTTGCAGGGTATCCCTGCGCTCTTCGAGACGTACAAGCTCGGCGCTAATGCCCTCGCGCTCTGCTGTCTTGTCGCGTTCAGACTTTCTCAGCTCGGCAGAACGCTTTTCAAGAGTCATCCTGTCTGCGTTCAGCTTAATGATACTGTTATTCAAACCTTCGGTTTTTTCACTGAGCTTTCTGTTCTCCTCTTCAAGTTCAGCTATTCTGCTCCTGATCTCCTCATTCCTGCCGGCAAGCGCTTTTGTTTCTGAATTGCACTGCTTTATGGCTTCCTTAGCATTAGCCGCCCTCAGTTCGGCGCCGGTTATGTCATTTTGTGCGGCGGCAATATCCTTTTCACAGGTCAGCACTGCAATGCTCAGCTCGTGCAGCTTCTCTCCCAACTTTTCACGCTTTTTTGCGTTCTCGTTCCTTGAACCAGAGAGCACCTGCACCAATTCCTCGTTTTTGCTTATCTTAGCAGTATATTCGTCATAAAGCCTGCGCGCCTCGTTCATGCTGCGTGTAAGCTCGTCAAGCCGCTTTACGTTTTCCTCACGTTCGGCTGTGCTTTCGTTGTAAGAGGCTCTTATGTTGTCAAGCTCCGACTTGCGGCTCTTTATCTCTGCTTCAATTTTTATGCGTTCCTCGTTTATTCTGGTAAGCTCCCTGCGGCAAAGCTCTGTACCCTCAATATAGGTTGAAAGGGTCTTGCGGGAATCCTGCCACTTTTCAAACTTCTCCTGAGCCTTTGCAGAAAGCTCCTGAGCCTTTGCGCGGATCTTTTCTATTTCTGACGCGCGGCTGAGAAGTCCGGTATTCTTGGCAAGCGAGCCGCCGGTAAGAGAACCGCCGGTATTTACGACCTGACCGTCCAGCGTGACTATTCTGAAACGGTAGGAATATTTCTTTGCGATCTCCACGGCGCTGTCAAGATCCTTTGCGATCACTATCCTGCCGAGAAGATTAAAAAGTATGCCCTTGTATATTTCTTCACAGGTACACAGTGACGACGCAATGCCCACAAAGCCGCTGCAGCTTTCCAGACCGTTTTCACTCAGCTCGCGGCCCTTTATGGTTGACATTGGCAGGAATGTTGCTCGACCGCCGTCACGGCTTTTCAGAAAAGAAATTGCCCGCTTCGCGTCGGAATCAGTCTCGGTAACGATGTTCTGCATAGCGCCGCCGAGAGCTATCTCAATAGCCACACTGTACTCCGATGAAGTCTTGATGACTCTCGAAACAGGCCCGTGAATGCCGCTGAGCGTACCCGTCTTGCTCTCCTTCATAACAAGCTTTACACTGTGAAGGAAGCCCTCAAGATTGCGTTCCAGATCCTCAAGGGTTCTGGCTTTGCCAAAAAGTCTGCTGCTCTCAAGTTTCAGGTCATCCGACTCTGCTTTCAGCTTTTCGGTCTGTTCCTGAGCTTTTGCAACTGCCTTTTCACTTGCCGCAAGCTCCTTCTGCTTTATGCTGTATCTGCCGGCGTTGTCCCCGAGCATTGCGGTGTATTCGGAAATTATGTTTTCGAGAGTGCCCATCTGTGACTTTCTGGCTCTTATGTTGTTTTCGACTATCTCTGATCTGCTCGTGATGTCGTTGATAGTCGTTGAAGAGGTCATATATGTTATCTTTTCCTCAGCTGCCTTTTTTGACAGCTCGGAAATAAGCTCGTTTATCTCGTCAAGTCTTTCATTGGAGCTGCTTTCGTCGGACTTAAGTGAAGCAAGCAGCTTTGTATTCAGTTCAAGCTCCGACTGCCTCTGTTTAAGAGTGCTCTCGTTTTTTTCTATGAGCTTTCTCTTTTCCGCGATCTCTGCCTGTATCTCTACGTCCGAACGCTCATACTCCTCGATCTGTATACGGTTGCGCTCGGCGGTATTCTCATTATGCAGTATGTCGTTTTGCAGCACCGATATTTCGGAGCGCTTGGCGGCTGCCTGTTCATCGGATAAAGCTATGCTGCGTCTTATTTCATCTATTTTTGCGCCGAAGCTGCTCTGGTCATTATATATTTTTTCACTCTCTGCACAGATACTTTCAAGCTCTTTGCCTATGTCGTCATACTGAGCCTGAGCTACGGCAAGCTTATCCGCCTGCACTCTTATCTGCTGGGATGCCTTGTCAAGGGCCTTCAGCCAGAGAGCGATCTCACGACCGCGCTGTTCCTCTGCATAGCCGAGATACGCCTTTGCCTTTTCGGACTGCTGCCTCAGAGGTTCGACCCTGCTTTCCAGAGAAAACAGATTATCTCTGAGCCTTACAAGGTTTTCCTCCGTCCTTTCAAGCCGTCTTTCGGCCTCCGCCTTTTTATACCGGAAACGTGAGATACCGGCAGCCTCTTCAAAGATCTCACGCCTGTCCTCGCCCTTTGTAGAGACGATGGAGTCTATCTTGCCCTGACCGATCATTGAATATCCGTCACGGCCGAGACCGGTATCCATAAACAGCTCGTGTATATCCTGCAGCCTTACATTTGTGTTGTTGATAAGATACTCACTGTTGCCCGAACGGTAGAACCGTCTTGTAACAGCCACCTCATCCCCGTCAAACTGCAGCGTCCTGTCGGAATTGTCTATGGACAGTGTGACCTGCGCGTAGCCGGTCTTTTTTCGCTGCTGTGTTCCGTTGAAAATAACGTCCTCCATTCTGGAGCACCTCAGTGACTTTGCGGACTGCTCACCGAGCACCCATCTTATCGCATCGCTGATATTGCTTTTACCGCTTCCGTTAGGACCTACCACAGCGGTGATGCCGTTTGTGAAATCCAGCTTTGTCCTGTCGGGAAACGTTTTGAAGCCCTGCAGCTCAAGTCCTTTTAATTTCATCTTTTATATCCCTTCACTGCGGCAGCCGACCTGCCGCTCATTGATATTTTCACGGTAGCTGAAAGGCTGCCTTCACTTCGTATTTTGAGAGACTGCAGTCCTGATGGACAACAGCCGTGATGCCAAGCTTCCTCAGCTTTTCAAGATTTGACCTTTTCTGACCGATGAACCGTGAAACCGACCCGGGAGAAACACAGAAATCCGCAGTTCCCGAGTTTATGCCTGCATTTTTCAGAGCTTCAAGTGCGTTTGCGTACATTATCTCGCTTTCGCACAGCTCGCGGAAAGCCGGATGATATGCGCCGGCAGCCATATTTTCCCTGAGACTATCGCTGTCGTGAAGTCCCAGCCTTATTACACTGATACCCTTTTTTTCAAATATGGAAAGCAGCTCAGCGCACAGCGGAACGGCCTCCTCAAGAGTCTCCGGCCGGTACTTGCCCTTTTCATAAAGCTCGTAAAGCTCAGTGCCTTTCAGAACTACGGTGGGGTATATCCTCATAGTGTCCGGGTGAAGTTCTGCAAGCTTTAAAGCCGTTTCCACATCTGTCTCAGGACTGCTGCCGTACAAGCCTGTCATCATCTGCAAGCCAAGCGAAAACCCGTTTTCCCTGATAAGACCGGCAGCTTTCACCACATCCTCCGGTGTGTGACCTCTGCGGTTCATCTCCAACACCTTTGCAGACATGCTCTGGGCGCCAAGCTCTATGGATGTCACACCGTAATCCCTGAGTATCTTTAGCACCTCATCATCTATGGCGTCCGGTCTTGTTGAAATGCGTATCCCGCTGAACACTCCGCTTTTTACAAACGGAGATGCGGCTTCAAGCAGACTTTTCATATAATCTCTGTCTATGGCGGTAAAGCTGCCGCCGAAAAATGCTATTTCCGCATTTTTTGTTTTTTCTCCCAGTGACTCTATGGCTGTCTGCACAGCATTCACAACGTCATCAGGTGTGGGCTGATATGACTGACCGGTTATCTGCCGCTGATTGCAGAAGGTGCAGGCATGAGGACAGCCGTTATGAGGCACAAAAAGCGCTACATTTGAATGTTTCAATATCCCATCAGCTCCAAAGCTTCTCTTGCGGCCTGCTGCTCGGCTTCCTTTTTGCTCCTGCCGCCGCCGCGCCCGATCACGTTATTGTTAAGATGCACCTCCACATAGAAGTGCTTGTCATGGTCGGGACCCTCCTCACCCGTGAGAACATAGGTAAGATGTTCTTCCGGATTCTTCTGTATGATCTCCTGCAGGGTGGTCTTGTAGTCCTTGAACGCTCTGGGTTTAGGGTTCTTTATTTCAGGCTCCACAAAACGCAGGATGAATTTTCTTGCCTGCTCCATACCGCCGTCAAGGTAGATGGACGCGATAATTGCTTCAAAAGCATCCGCCAAAATAGACGGACGCTCGTTGCCCTTGAGATTCCTCTCACCCCGGCTCAGACGGAGATAATCACCGACGCCCAGGGATTTTGAGAACCTGCACAGGCTTTTTTCACATACCAGTGCCGCCCTGAGCTTTGAAAGCTCCCCCTCCGGCAGATCGGGACAGTTGCGGTATATATAATCCGACACCACCACGCTGAGCACTGAGTCGCCTAAAAATTCCAGACGCTCGTTGCTGCACACGCCATGCCTTACTTCATTTGCATATGACGAATGAGTAAGGGCGTTTTCAAGATACGATATGTTTTTGTAGCGGTAGCCTATTCTTTTTTCAAGCTCCTTCATTGCTCAGAATTCTCCTCTTTTCCGGCCTTCTTCTGCTGTGCAAGAACGTCTGCTATCTTGCCCGTTACGTTTGTCCGGGCGTAATCCATTGCAGACTTCATGGCTGTTATCATGGTCTCTGCCTTTGCGCTGCCGTGAGTCTTGAGCACCGGCCTTGCCGCGCCCATTATAGGAGCCGCGCCGTACTGGTTATAGTCAAAATACTGTTTAAGCTCGTATATATCCTTTTTTATCATGCCGGCAGCGATCTTGGTCTTGAGATTCTTCATAAACATGGCCTTGATCTTCTTCATAAGCTCCTTGGCGACGCCCTCGTACATTTTGAGAATGACGTTTCCCGTGAAGCCGTCGGCAACTATAACGTCGCACACACCTGCAGGGATGTCTCTGGCTTCGATATTGCCTATAAAGTTAAGATCCGAATTTTTCAGCAGTCTGAATGCCTCGTGCTGAAGCTCGCCGCCCTTATGATCCTCTGTTCCCACGTTTGCAAGAGCAACTCTCGGATTCTTTATATTCAGCACGTTCTCCACATAAGACGCTCCCATGACGCCGAACTGGAAAAGCATCTCGGGACGGACTTCTATATTCGCTCCGCTGTCTATAAGCAGACACGGACCGGTGGATGTAGGCATCACAGGAGCAAACGCCGGACGCTTGACTCCCTTTATGCGTTTTACTATAAGTGTGGCGCCCATTATAAGAGCACCGCTGTTGCCTGCCGAAAGGAAAGCGTCTCCCTCGCCGTCAGAGAGCATCTTCAGTCCCACTGCCATTGAGGAATTATTCTTTGATTTCATTATCTCGCCGGCATCCTCTTCCATTGTGATGATGTCGGGAGCATGGTGTATATCAAGGCCGTCCAGAGCTATGGAATTTTCCTTTGCGACCTTCTCTATTATATCCTGATTTCCCACAAGACCTATGTTCAGTCCCTCATATTTTTCAAGGCACAGCCTGCAGCCCTTGATTATTTCAAGAGGTGCGTTGTCTCCTCCGAAAGCGTCTACCAAAACCTTCATATTCATTACTCTCCTGTCTTTAATATTTCAAGGAGGCCGTCAAGCGCCTCCAGTGATCTTTGCGCGTATTTTGCCGCCCTCATTTTCTTGTCTCTTATCTGTTCCTCAAGCGGCGGCAGAATGCCAAGATTTGCGCCCATCGGCTGAAAGTCCTTCACTGTGCTGTCGGAAATATACCTGCTCAGCGAACCTATCATAGTCTGCTCCGGCAGGGTTATGGTCGGAAGCCCTTTTAAACGTCTTACTGCGTTTATGCCCGCCATCATGCCCGAAGACGCGCTCTCCATATAACCCTCAACGCCTGTCATCTGTCCTGCAAAGAAAAGCTGCGGACGTGATCTCATGGAGTAATCGCTGCAAAGCAGTCTCGGAGAATCAAGAAAGGTGTTCCTGTGCATTACCCCGTATCTGACAAACTCAGCGTTTTTAAGGGCTGGTATCATACCGAATACCCTTTTCTGCTCCGGAAATTTCAGGTTTGTCTGAAAGCCGACTAAATTGTACATGGTCTTTGCTTCATTTTCGCTTCTCAGCTGGAGCACTGCCCAGGGTCTGTGACCTGTTCGCGGATCCTTCAGTCCTACCGGCTTCATCGGCCCGAAACGCATGGTGTCAAGACCTCGCTGTGCAAGTATCTCTATAGGCATGCAGCCCTCATAGACCTTCGGGTTCTGAACGTCAACATCATGTCTGGGCGCTCTTTCGGCGCTGACCAGTGCGGCGTGGAAGCTCTCGTATTCTTCCCTGTTCATGGGACAGTTTATGTAGGCATCGTCTCCGCCCTTGCCGTATCTTGACGCGGTAAAGGCACAGCTCATGTCGATGCTCTCCGCCGTAACGATAGGCGCTGCGGCATCGAAAAAGTGCAGGCTGCTTCCGCACAGCTCTGATATCTTTTCAGCAAGGGCGTCGCTTGTAAGCGGGCCTGTTGCGACCACCGTTATGCCGTCATCCGGCAGCTCAGTGACCTCACGGCTGATAAGCCCGATCATCGGCTCGCTTTTGATGCGCTCTGTGACCATTGCCGAAAAGCGATTCCTGTCTACGGCAAGCGCGCCTCCTGCAGGGACACTGCATTTGTCGGCACACTGCATCAGCAGGGAGCCTATCCTGCGCATCTCCTCTTTGAGCAGACCGGCCGCGCTTTCGACTCTGGCAGCTTTAAGAGAATTTGAACATATCAGCTCACACAGATCCGTGCTCTTGTGGGCGGGCGTCATTTTATCGGGTTTCATTTCATACAGCCTTACGCCGACCCCTCTTTTAGCGATCTGCCATGCAGCCTCACATCCTGCAAGACCCGCGCCAAAAACATTTACAACCACCAAAGCTCACCTCCGTCATACTGCCGTCCGCAAAAGCGAAAAGCAAGTGTCTATCCGCTTAATTGTATCATACTTTAATACTGATATCAAGTGAAATAGGGCATAAGTTCAGGGCAAACGCATGAAAAAAACTCCTCAAAATCGACAACACAAAAGTTTCGGCGCAGAGCCTGCACAAGAGGACGTCCCTTACTAACGATACAAGTAAATCATTCTCCCGCCGATAGGCGGACATCTATGATGATACCATTCTCAAATTCACGCAATTCTACAAAAAACATGCAAAACGCGCCGCCCGGAGTCTGATTTGTTCCGGACGGCGCTTCTTTAAGAGCCTGTTTAGTATCTGAAATGTACGGATTTTTGAGCATATTTTTTCTCGATAACAAGGAAAAAGGACGCAGGCATACTGACGTATGGCAAGTTCTTTTGACGCAGTTAGCGAAAAAAATTGCCAAAAAGCCGCACG
>JAFTCS010000003.1 GCA_017454565.1 Clostridia bacterium | reverse complement strand
GCCACAAACGCTTCAAGTAAGTACGACAGGCAACAAAAGACCGGTGATAATTATGGATATACAAAACGCATTGAAAGCACTGCCCACACCATGCTACGTCATTGACGAGGCGGCGCTTATAAAAAATCTTGAGACACTCAGTTATGTCGAAGAACAGACAGGCTGCCATGTGCTGCTTGCACAGAAAGCCTTTTCTGCATACAGGCTATACCCTCTTATTGCAAATTACATAAGCGGTACCACTGCAAGCGGAATCTTTGAGGCAAGGCTCGCCCACGAGGAAATGGGAAACCGGCAGGTACATGTGTTCTCACCCGCATACAAGGACGAGGACTTTGATGAACTTGTTAAGATCTGCGACCACATTGTGTTCAACTCATTCTCCCAGTGGAAGCATTTCCGCCGGAAGGCTCTGGAGCATCCCGAAGTAGAATACGGACTGAGAATAAACCCCGAATACTCCGAGATCGAAACGGATATTTACAATCCCTGCTTTACCAATTCAAGGCTCGGAATTACCCTTGCGAATTTTGAAGAGGATGAGCTTGAGGGGATAAGCGGGCTGCACTTCCACACCATGTGTGAGCAAGGCTCAGACACGCTTGAACGCACACTCAAAGTGGTCGTGCAAAGATTCGGAAAGTATTTCAGCAGGATGAAGTGGATAAACTTCGGCGGCGGTCATCATATTACAAGACCGGGCTATGATGTTCAGCGTCTCATTGCCTGCATAAACGATATCAAAAACCGCTACGGAGTTCAGGTCTACATTGAGCCGGGTGAAGCCGTGGCACTGAATGCCGGCTGGCTGGTCACTTCGGTGCTTGATCTTATAAAAAACAACATGGATATTGCCATTGTGGATACATCCGCTGCCTGCCACATGCCGGACGTACTTGAAATGCCGTACCGTCCTATGATAGTCGGCTCAGGCAAAGCAGGAGAGTTTGCTCACACCTACCGCCTCGGCGCACCCACCTGTCTTGCAGGCGACGTTATAGGCGATTACTCCTTTGAAAAGCCTCTCTCCATCGGGGACAAGCTTGTTTTCACGGATATGGCTATATACTCCATGGTGAAGAACAACACCTTCAACGGCCTGCCGCTGCCGTCTGTCTTTCTTCTTAAAAGCGGCGGCAGTACCGAACTTCTGAAAAAATTCGGCTACGAGGACTTTAAAAGCAGGCTTTGATATAATGAAAGGGTCGTTTTATGCTTGAAAATTTTATTACCGTCGGCACTCAGGTGCTTGAACTGTTCATTCTCATTGCCGTGGGCTTTCTCTGCGGCAAGACAAAAATGCTCAATGACAAAACCGCAAAGTCAATTACGGATATCGTTCTGTACATCGTGTGTCCATGCGTTATCATCGAGAATTTCATACGGCCCTTTGACCCCGCAATGCTTGGCGGTCTGCTGACTGCGGCGGCTGCTGCGCTGTGCATACATGCTGTCTCGATCGTGATCGCCATGCTGGTGTTCCACGACAAAATACCGGAGAAAAACAGGGTCTACCGCTGTGCGCTTATTTTTTCAAACTGCGGTTATATGTCGCTGCCAATGCAGCAGGCTATTTTAGGCTCTGACGGAGTATTTTTCGGAGCCGTTTATATCGTTGTGTTCAACATATTCATGTGGACCTTCGGCGTGTGGCTGTCAAGCGGAGATAAAAAATCTCTTTCGGTAAAGAAGATTCTGTTCAATCCCTGTATCATTGGCATGGTGATCGGTTTCATCATTTTCCTGACATCACTGCCTATCCCGGAGATCATTTCAAAGCCGGTTGGTTTCCTTGCAAATCTAAACACGCCGCTGCCGATGATGATAGTCGGCTATTACCTCTCAAAATCAAGGATAAGGGACGCATTCAAGGACGGAAAAGGCTTTATATGCGTTCTGTTCAAGCTGGTCGCTGTTCCGCTGCTGGCTTTCGGCGGCATGATGCTCTGCGGGATAAGAGATACCGTTCTGATAACCTGCGTGATCGCCGCATCGGCACCTGTGGCAGCAGCCACCACCATGTTTGCCGCAAAGTTCGACAATGATGCCGAGCTTTCGGTCAATTTAGTGACCCTGTCTACCCTGCTTTCGGTAATCACCATGCCGCTTATAGTTGGTTTTGCAAGGACAGTCGGCGCAGGATAAACCTGTACAATATTTCACACAACAAAAATAACATCAGACTTTTATTTTACCCGTCAATACGGTATAATAAAAAAAGACTTCCTCGGAAACTGGAGAAGTGCCAGATCTCGCAGGATATTTTGTACCGGACAATGTGTCTCGAACGCCGTTGTACTTTGTGTACTGCAAGTAAGAGACACGCAGTCCTACGCAAAAGAGACAAAAAAGATGGTGCTTCGGAAGTTTCCGAGTAAGTCTAATAAGGACGCTCTGTTCGGGCGTCCTTTATTACGCAGCAAGGAGGAGCAATATGGATATCAATGAGATCAAGGCAAGAGCGGAGGAGCTCAGACAGCAGATAAATTACCATAACATGAGGTACTACAACGAGGACTCGCCGGAGATAAGCGATTACGAATATGACATGCTGCTCAGGGAGCTTGAACAGATCGAGGAAAGCTATCCGCAGTTTAAAACGCCTGATACGCCCACAATGAGAGTCGGCGGTGAAGCAGCGGAGAAATTCTCGCCTGTTGAGCACGTTGTGCCTATGGAGAGCCTGCATGATTCATTTTCCCATGATGAAATACGGGATTTTGACAGGAGAGTGCGCGAAGGTGCCGGCTCCCCCGAATATGTGGTAGAGCCAAAGATAGACGGACTTTCGGTTTCTGCCGAATACCGCAACGGCGTTTTCGTAAGAGGTTCAACAAGAGGTGACGGACGTGTCGGCGAGGATATAACCGAAAATCTGCGCACTATCCGCACACTTCCCATGAAGCTGAAAAAGCCTGTTCCATATCTTGAAGTGCGCGGAGAGGTCTATATGTCCATAGAGAGCTTTGAAAAGCTGACGGCAGCTCAGGAGGAAAGGGATGAAAAGCCTTTCAAAAACCCCAGAAACGCTGCGGCAGGCTCTTTAAGACAGAAGGATTCGCGTATTACGAAGGAAAGGACACTGGATATTTTTGTGTTCAACGTACAGCAGATCGAAGGCGAGGAGCTTGACAGTCATGTCCGTTCACTGGAATATCTTAAAGAGCTTGGATTTACTGTTCTCCCTTTCTATTACCTCTGCAAGAGCGCCGATGAAGTGCTTGAAAAGATCGAGGACATCGGCAATAAGCGCGGGGAGCTTCCTTTTCAGATAGACGGTGCAGTTATAAAGGTAGACAGCTTTGAACAAAGGTCGTCACTTGGAAGCACCTCAAAATTCCCGAAATGGGCGGAAGCCTACAAGTATCCTCCGGAGGAAAAGGAAACAGTGCTGCTTGACGTAGAAATAAATGTCGGCAGAACAGGCGTACTGACGCCCACTGCGATATTTGCACCGATCACGCTTGCAGGTACTACTGTCAGCCGTGCTACCCTGCACAACGAGGATTTTATCCGCGAAAAGGACATCCGCATAGGAGATACCGTTGTACTGCGCAAGGCCGGTGAGATCATTCCTGAGGTAGTAAGCGTATCAAAGCACGCCGAGGGTGCAGAGCCATACCGCATGCCGAGAATTTGTCCCTCATGCGGTTCGCCCGTCACATGTGAAGACGGCGAGGCTGCCCTGCGCTGCACAAACACAGATTGCCCGGCTCAGCTTATGCGCCACATGATACATTTTGTTTCCCGCGACGCTATGGACATTGAGGGCCTGGGTGAAAAAGTGCTGCACTCCCTTGTCGAAAAGGAGCTTATCAGTTCTCCCCTCGACCTCTACCGCCTCACCAAAGAGGATATTATGACTCTTGAAAAGAAGAAGGATAAAAGCTCGGACAACCTTATCAAAGCGATCGAAAAATCAAAAAACAACGACCTGTACAGGATAGTTTTCGCTTTGGGTATCAGGCACATAGGACAGAAAGCCGCAAAGCTGCTTGCGGATAAATTCGGGACGCTTGAGGCGATATCCGAAGCAACTGAGGAAGACATTTCTTCAATAGAGGGCTTCGGTGAGATAATGGCGAAAAGCACTGCATCCTACTTCGCACTGGATGAGTCTAAAAAGCTTGTAGATGAGATAAAAGCGCTCGGCATAAACACAAAAAATCTCACCGAGAAAGCAGAGGTATCGGAGGACAATCCGTTTTACGGCAAGACATTTGTAATAACCGGTACACTTCCAAACTATAAACGCACCGAGGCTGCCGCTATAATTGAATCTTTGGGCGGCAAAGTGTCGTCAAGTGTATCGAAAAAAACAGATTTTGTGCTTGCAGGCGAAGAAGCCGGCAGCAAACTGACAAAAGCTCAGAGTCTTGGCGTAACTATTATAGACGAAGCGCAGTTCGAACAGATGCGCGGTCAGAATCAATAACACTCACTCCCTTGGCATGAAGCTAAGGGAGTTTTTTACTTTTTATTGAATATTATAGCGATCCAACTTAATAAGTGCATTAAATGCCGGATTGCCGGTCTCGTCTATTGAATCGGTTGATGTTTCTGCGGTACCTCGGTCTTCACCGGACAACTCCACCCTACGCAGTTTTGCTATTATTATTTTGGATTGCTATAGTATAAATCGCGGCAAACCATTGCAAAAACATAACAAATAGTTTATAATAATTGTTGAAATTTGAAAACGGATGTGATTACTATGCGTACCGACAAAATCAATTATTACTTAGACATTGCCGAGACAGTTCTGGAGCGCGGAACCTGTCTGCGCAGGAATTACGGCGCAATAATTGTGAAAAACGATGCAATAATATCCACCGGATATGTGGGTGCACCCCGCGGAAGAAAAAACTGTATTGATATGGGCTTTTGCGTTCGCGAAAACCTAAAGGTGCCGAGAGGTGAACGCTACGAGCTTTGCAGAAGCGTTCACGCTGAACAGAACGCAATTATCAACGCCGCCAGAGAGGATATGATCGGTTCGGTAATGTTCCTGGTTGGCAAGGACGCCAAAACAGGAGAGTATGTAAAGAATGCCTCCGCCTGTTCGCTGTGCAAAAGAATGATAATCAATGCCGGTATCGAGAAAATAATAATCCGCAACAGCAAGACTGAACACACGGATATCTTCGTAAGCGACTGGATAATAAACGATGAATCCGTTGAGGGTATTATGGGCTATTGAAGCTATACAATAGTTTTACTAAAAAATGCTAAATTTCCACAATTTTTTTTGAAAAAGACTTTACTACAATAAAGTGATGTGCTATAATTACTATATAATTTTTTTTGAAAGGTGAAAAAAACTATGGGAAAGCTAATGAAAGAGTTCAAAGAATTCGTCATGAGAGGCAACGTGCTTGATCTTGCAGTCGGTGTTATCATCGGCGGCGCTTTCAACAGCATCGTAACCTCACTCTGTAACGACGTCATTATGCCCGGCGTGGCATGGATAGTTGCTACAGCATCAGGCATGGATCTGGTCAATCCTGAAACAAAACAGATCGACTTCTCCAAGGCTCTGGAATCTTTGAACGTTGGTCCTATCAACTTTGGCAACTTCATCGGCGCCATCATCAGTTTCCTTATCCTTGCTCTGATCATCTTCCTGTTTGTCAAGGGCATCAACAAGCTTATGACTGTCGGCAGGAAGCCTGCAGAAGAAGCAGCTCCCACAACCAAGAAGTGTCCCTTCTGTAAGTCAGAGATCGATATCGAGGCTACTCGCTGCCCGAACTGTACTTCTATGCTCGAAGCAGCAGAAGAAGCGCTCAAGGAGTAATTTTCTCGTGCTGAGAAAAGAATAAGCCCTGAGGGCATCCCTCAGAGCTTGAAATCATCGGCGGTAAATCTCGGAAGTGTCGGCATGGATTGCGGCTCACGCTTTAGCGGATCATAAACGTATCTCTTACAAGTGTCGCCTGCTATTCCATAGCCATACCGGCACACGGGATTGCCGCTGTTGTTTTTCTCGGAGAACCTGCAATACTCGCATTTTGGCGGAATATTGTTCCCGAACAGCTTTTTCTTTGACAAAAGCATTTTTTCACCCCATTATGATATTTTTCTTCAACAATACATATTATACATTTAATAGAGCAATATGTAAATACCTAATATTCACGAGGTTTCAATATGGTTTTCAAAAGTAAGAACACTGACCTTAATTTCGTTGACGGAGTCGGGTTTCTCACCTTTCCTTCCATTTCCGAGCTTGATTTTGTCAATCACGCCTTTTCTACCCGTTTAGGCGGGGTGAGCGTTGGAGAATACAAGTCTATGAATCTCAACTTCAAGCGCGGTGATCTGGCGGAAAATGTTACCGAGAATTATAAAATCTTTTGCAGTGCTGCCGGATTCGACTACAATACGCTTGTAAGCTCCAATCAGGATCACAACATAAATGTGCGCTGCGTTACCAAAGCTGACTGCGGCATCGGAATCTATCGTGAGCACGATATGCCCAGTGTTGACGCGCTTGTTACAAACGAGCCCGGCGTTACGCTTGT
>JAFTCS010000026.1 GCA_017454565.1 Clostridia bacterium | reverse complement strand
CTTTTGCGCTGGAAACGGATAACACCAGCTATATTTTTTGTATAACCGATTCGGGACATCCGGAGCACCTTTATTACGGCGGGAAAATAAGCGTCGGCAGCGCCGAGGATTGTCTTGCGTTCCGTGAAAGGCGCGAGTTTGAGCCGGGGAGCTGCATAGTTTATTCAAAGGAGCATCCCACAGTGGTTTTAGAGGATATGAGCCTTGAAATGTCCTCTATGGGTCACGGTGATGTCAGAGAACCTTTTATAGAGATAATATATCCGGACGGCAGCCGCAGCTCTGATTTTCTTTTCGACAGCTATGTTATAGACAGCAGGGAATCTGACTTCACCACGCTTCCGGCGTCATATAGCGAAGCGGGCAGAGCTGAGCACCTGTGCATTACCCTGAAAGACGGCGCACTGACGCTTGAACTGCACTACCGGGTCTATGCGGAGTGCAACGTCATAACCCGCAGCGCGCGTCTGATAAACAACGGGGACGGAGAAATCTCCGTTGAACGTCTTATGAGCGCACAGCTTGATCTGCCTTGCAGCGGTCTGGCGGTGACTGTGTTTCAGGGTGCCTGGGCGCGTGAGATGAACAGGTCGACGGTGACTCTCAGCGCCGGAAAGTTTGTCAACGAGAGCCGCACAGGATGTTCCTCTAACAGAGCCAATCCGTTTTTTATGGTGCACGACGCCAATGCCGATGAAAATTCCGGCAGAGTATACGGCTTTAACCTTGTATACAGCGGAAACCACTATTCGGCGGTCGAGGCAGGCGGCTTTGGCCGTACCCGTATCGTCACGGGTATACAGCCAATGGGCTTCACATTTGTTTTAGAAAAAAGAGAGAGTCTGGAGACGCCTGAGGCTGTGATGACCTTCTCCGACAGAGGCTTCTCAGGCGAAAGCGTGAACATGCACCGTTTTGTGCGTGAGCATATAGTGAGGGGAAACTGGAAGAACAAGCCCCGTCCGGTGCTTCTTAACAGCTGGGAGGCGTGCTATTTCAAGATCAACGCCCATAATCTTAAAACACTTGCGCGCATAGGCAAGCGTCTGGGCGCCGAGCTTTTCGTGATGGACGACGGCTGGTTCGGCAAAAGAAATGACGACACCAGCTCATTAGGTGACTGGGAGCCTAATAAAAGTAAGCTTCCCGGCGGCCTGAAATCCCTTTCGGAAAGCATACGCAAGCTGGGAATGGATTTTGGTCTGTGGGTAGAGCCGGAGATGGTGAACACTGACAGCGAGCTTTACCGGCAGCACCCGGAATTTGTGATGGAGATAAACGGCAAGCTCCATTCCGAGGGCAGAAAGCAGAGAGTGCTTGACCTTGCAAATCCGGCAGTGCAGGATCATCTGATAAATAAAATGACCGAGGTATTTTCTTCAGCAAAAATAAGCTATGTCAAATGGGATATGAACCGCATTTTTTCCGATGTTTTTTCACAGCATCTTCCGGCAAAGCGTCAGGGTGAGACAGCCCACCGCTATATATGCGGGCTTTACCGGGTGATGAAAACACTGATCGAGCGCTTCCCGGATATACTCTTTGAGGGCTGCGCGTCCGGCGGCAACCGCTTTGACCTTGGAATACTCTGCTATTTCCCGCAGATCTGGGCGAGCGACAATTCCGATGCGATCTGTCGGGTGAATATTCAGGAGGGTTACAGCTACGGTTATCCGCAGTCGTGTGTCGGTGCGCATGTGAGCGCCGTACCAAATCATCAGACCATGCGCACCACTTCACCGGCAACCCGCTTCGGAGTGGCAGCCTTTGGTCTGCTTGGCTACGAGCTGGACGTCCGTGACCTGAGCGCCGACAGGAGAAAGAGCATCCGGCAGGAGACTGCTCTTTATAAGGAATGGCGCGAGGTGCTGCAGTTCGGCCAGTTTTACAGAGTGTGCTCCGGCAACGTGCACCAGTGGATGTGCGTTTCTCAGGACAAAAAGAGGGCTGTCGGTCTGCTTTTGCAGGAGTTGGCGGTACCTGATCCCCCGCAGCAGCGCTTTTATGCTGCCGGATTAGACCCGGAAACGACCTACAGAATGTACAGCATCCCCGGCAATATAGATATAAAGCTTTTCGGCAGTATGATAAACTCGGTTTCGCCCCTGCATATCAGGCAGGATTCGGCGCTGCATAACTTTATTGCCCGTGCGGTTAAGCTCAAGGGTGAATTTGAGGACACAAAAGCCAGAGGTTCCGTATTTATGAAAGCCGGAGCCACGCTTAATCCGGCATTTTCGGGAACAGGTTTCAGTCTGAACGTGCGCATATTCCCGGACTTTTCTTCAAGACTCTATTTCTTTGAGGCAAATGACATCTGAACTCACTTGTTTTCTGATTTTTACCTGAATCCGTGAAACTTTAAAAATGATAAACAGCGTTTTCGGGGGATGTCAGGGGGACTTTTCCGCAAAAGTCCCCCTGACTCGCTCTCCGCAGAGAGCGAAACACTCAATCCTATAAGCCGGGCAAGGGGATGAATTGAAAAACAGTCCGGTGGACTGTTTTTCAAGAGGGGGAGCCCTCGCAGGGGGCTCCCCCTACTAACGGTTCGTTAATAAATTAACCCGCCGCCGAAAGGCGGCAAAAACGCACCCATTGGGTGATATTCAAAGAATAAATTTTTTGATTGTAAAGCCCTGTTTATCCTGTTTTCAGCTATTTTTTCTATTTGAGTTTCACGGATTAAGGTTTTAACTTTTAACTTTTCGCTTTTAACTTTGAGTAAAAGGGGCATGAATGGCTATGGAATTAAATAAGGAAATCACCTGCTTTGCTCCGGGCAGGGTAAATCTTATCGGTGAGCATACGGACTATAACGGCGGCCATGTGTTCCCGTGTGCTATTGATATGGGCATTACCTGCGATGCCGGCAGGAGGACAGACCGCAGACTCCGGCTTTATTCCGCTGATTTCCCGCAGGACGGCGTAAGGGAGTACGACCTTGACGCTCCTATCATGCAGGGCTGCTGGAGCGACTACCCTATCAGCGTTATAAAGACCCTTGCCGCCTTCGGTTATGAGCTTGAAACCGGAGCCGACATGGTTTTCAGCGGAAATCTGCCCACTGGCGCGGGACTTTCATCGTCGGCTGCTATCGAGGTGCTTACAGGCGTTACTCTCAGGGAGCTTTTCGGGCTGCCGTTGACCGACCAGCTCACGGCTGTCATCGGACAGTTTGCCGAGAATCGTTTTATCGGGGTGAACTGCGGAATTATGGATCAGTTCGCCAGCGCGATGGGCAGGGAGGACTGCGCCATTTTGCTCGATTCCTACACACTGAGCTATGAATATGCTCCTTTGAAGGGCGCCGATATCGTGATAGTTGACAGTGGAGTGAAGCATTCGCTGGCGTCCTCGGAGTATAATCTGCGCCGTCAGGAGTGCGAATCTGCGGCAGGACAGCTTGGCGTTAAAAGCCTGTGTTCACTCACACCTGACGAATTTGAGAGACGCAGACATCTTATAACAAACGAGACCTGTCTGAAAAGGGCGAGACATGCGGTGTATGAGAACCAGAGAACAATAAGCGCCGTAAATGCTCTTAAACGCAACGAGCTGAAAGCTTTCGGCGAGCTGATGAACGAGTCCCATTTCTCACTGCGCGATGATTACGAGGTCTCCTGCGCTGAACTTGATGTTTTAGCGGACGCTGCCCGGCATGTCGATGGGGTGTACGGCTCCAGAATGACAGGCGGCGGCTTTGGGGGTTGTACGGTAAATCTTATGGTTCCGGACGCTGTACAGCCTTTTACCGAAGCGGTGACCAAAGCATACAAGAAGCGTTTTGGAAAAGAGCCTGTGATCTACCGCGTAAAAGCGTCGCGCGGTGCCGGAAAAATAAAAATGTAATTATTCTGCGCTATAAATCCTACTGTAAAGAGATATACTTTACAGTAGGATTTTGTGTTTTTCTCTTGCAGAAGAATGTAAAATACCAATTCTTGCAAATTGGCTTATATTGCGGTGTTTATATGATTTTCTGCAATCTTTGTGATCTTAATACATGACAAGCTATCTGACTTTACATGTTCTGTTTCGGGATTTTCTGTCAGAATTCCGACCTGTCATTGGCGCAGCTGCGCTGTGTTTGTACCGGAGCATAAAACTCAAAAAAATCTGATATTGTGACTTTCCGAGCCGGATGAAAAGTTCGTTTTTTTTGTTTACTGTTTCAATGTCAGGTGTAATTGAAACAAGTTCACTAAAATCATT
>JAFTCS010000025.1 GCA_017454565.1 Clostridia bacterium | reverse complement strand
TCAGACTCAACGCCGACTGACGGCACCGACAGCGGCACAGAGACTCAGAAACCTGCCCGCATGAGAAAGAACAAGTCAGACTCAACAGTAACTGACGGCACCGACAGCGGCACAGAAACTCAGAAGCCCGCCCGCATGAGAAAGAACAAGTCAGACTCAACGCCGACTGACGGCACTGACAGCGGCACAGAGACTCAGAAACATGCCCGCATGAGAAAGAACAAGTCAGACTCAACGGCAACTGACGGCAACGAAAGCGGCACAGAGACACAGAAGCCCGTCCGCACGAGAAAGCAGAAAAAGGGAGCAGAGGGAACAGGAAACTCAGATCAGGCTCCTGCGGCTGAAAGCACTTCACTCTGATATAAATTTGCAGACATGAAAATGTCAAGACAAAAACCTTAAAACGACAATCTCCTGACTAAAATGTAATACTCCAACAGAACCGGCACAGTGGAATTACCTGCTGTGCCGATCCTATGTTTTATACTATTATTAAGCAAGGGGAAAACTACACCCCTTGCGTACCGGAATAAGTGCCAACCGCGATCGGTTAGTACAGGTCAGAGTAAACTATCAACGCGAAAGCGGAGAGCCTCCGCATCCAATATAGTTTTGGAAACACATCAACTAAAGATGCTGATATGAGTTACCAAAACGAACAGGGGACCGGCGGCTCGCCGGCGCGATCGGTTTAGTACAGGTCAGAGTAAACTGCGAATGCGAAATAGTCCAGTGCGGTCACGCACCGCCGAAAAGCGGGAGCTCGATTGTAAAGGTCGTGCCCTTTCCGGGTAGGCTGTGCACATAGCACTTTCCGTTGTGAAGCTCCACCGTTTGCTTGACTATTGCAAGCCCTAGTCCGGATACGCCCTTGCCCTGACGCATGCGCGAAGTGTAGTATCTGTCCCAGATATGCTCTGTCTCGCTTTCGGGTATGCCTGCTCCGAAGTCCTGTACATCGACTAGCGCTTTGCCGTTTGCGGAACGAAGCGATATGCACACTTTTTTGCTGTCTCCGGTGTGGCGTACCGCATTGTCCATAAGGTTGTAAACGGCTCGTTCCAGACGGCTTTCTATTCCGACTGTAAATATCCCGTCCTGAATATTCTGTTCAATGGTATACCCCTGGTGCTTGTAAAGCGAATAAAAATTGTCGGCCGTCTTTCTTGCGATTGCGCTCAGATCCGCCTTGTTTATGGGTAAGGCGCCTGATACAGATGAGTCTTTATTACTGCCGGAAAGAATAGCCTCCTTGCTGCATGTTTTAAGCTCGGAGTATTCCATGATCTCGTTTACCAGTGCCGTGAGTCTGTCAGCTTCCTTGATTATCACGGCGATATCCTCAGCACACTGCTGTTCATCCTCGCGGGAGATATCCCTGACCATTTCCGCATAGCCCTTTATCATCGTCAGCGGAGTGCGCAGATCATGTGAAACGTCTGCAAGCAGTTCCATCTGGAAGTTTCTGGATTCAATAAGCTTGGCATTGGTTTTGTCAAGGGTATCGTTCAGATCATCCAGCTCAGAGCAAAAGCCTTTTTTGAAGCCGGTGTGGTAATCATCCTCGCCGAGCTTTTTAGCCTTGACGGAAAGCCGCTTTACAGGAGTTCCAAAACGCTTTGCTATGAACCATGAGAGAGCCAGTCCCACAATAACAGACAGGATAGTTACCCAGACAAGCAGCATGCTTATAACCGTGACGGAAGCCCCTACAGGGTCTATTGTAGCGCCCACATAAAGCACGGCTTTCTCGTCAGAATTATAGTAGTCAATGTAGCCGCCGCAAACGTATAAGCTTTCATCGTAGTATTCGGCTCCGCCACCGTCAGAGGTGCTCAGCACCTGCATGAAATTTTCGTAATTATCAGGCAGCGAACGAAAGCTGTGCTTGTCGGCTTTCCTTTCAACCGCGCCAAAACCGTTTTTGCCGCGGTTCTTGATATCCTTGAAAGCGTCTGAACTGTAAAGTACATTGCCGTCGGTATCGGTTATGAACACAAGCAAAGAGTTGTTGTGCGCAAGCCTGTCAATGATGCTGTCAATGTCAGTCTGCATACTTTTGCTGATGATCTCCTGGGCGGTCTGCTTTGTATTGCTGATGACCATAGCGTTGTAAAAGCTCTGCAGGAACACGGTCTGCAGCAGCCACAGCACTGTAAAAATCAGAGCCGTGAAGAATATAAAGTATACCCACAGTCTGAATCCGAATGAGCGGGTGTTAAGCTTCAAACTTATATCCCACCCCTCTTATGGTATGTATGTAGCTGCGGCACTCGCCTAAATTGCTTCTGAGGAGCTTTATCTGCCAGTCAACAGTGCGGTCGTCACCAAAATAGTCGTATCCCCATACTTCGTTTAGTATCTGGTCACGGGTAAGCACGATACCTTTATTTTTCACAAGATAAAGCAGCACCGCGTATTCCTTTGCAGTCAGCTCCACTTTTTCGCCGCAGGCATATACATTATGGCCAAGAGTATCTATCTCCAGTTCGGAAATTACAATCCGCTTGTCATTTTTTGCTGAAGAAGAACCGCTGTTCCTGCGCAAAATCACCTTTATCCTTGCCATAAGCTCCTTTGGAGAAAACGGCTTTGTGACGTAATCATCCACGCCTACCTCAAAGCCAAAAAGCTTGTCATACTCCGTACCTCTTGCGGAAAGCATAAGAACCGGAGTGTCACTTGTTTCCCGAATTTTCCTGCATGCTGTAAAACCGTCCATATCCGGCATCATGGCGTCCATGATAATTATATCGAAGGACTCTTTTTTGCACAGTTCAACGGCGTCGCTGCCGTCGCCTGCGCTCATTACCTCATATCCCTCACGCTGCGCGTAGCGCGATATAAGTGCTGCAATATCGGGTTCGTCGTCTACTATCAGTATTTTCGGCATTGTACCACCACTTCTTAGAGCCTGTTTAGTATCTGAAATGTACGGATTTTGAGCATATTTTTTCTCGATAAGAAGGAAAAAGGACGCAGGCATACTGACGTATGGCAAGTTCTTTTGACGCAGTTAGCGAAAAAATTGCCAAAAAGCCGCACGTTGCTAAGATGCTAAACAGGCTCTTAATATTTTAATGACATTATACAATAAAATCTT
>JAFTCS010000306.1 GCA_017454565.1 Clostridia bacterium | reverse complement strand
TGCACAAGCCTTGCATACATCGGTATGCAGGATGCCGCAAGAGCAATTATACAGGCGTTTACGCCGTAGCTCTGACCCAGTATCATTCGTGCCAGCGGGAGCGTTACGATTATCATTATCATCTGGGGCAGTGAGCGCAGACAGTTGACTATTGTGCCAGCCGTTTCGTTAAGCACTGGTATGGGTCGGACTCCGTCTTTGGATATCACCGAAAGCGCTATGCCAAGAAGCACACCCAGTACAAGAGTTATAAGCGCACTGAGCACTACCATATAGAGAGTGTCCCACACCGCCGGCCAGAGGGTGTCCCACACCTCTTTGCTGAAGGCGTGCTTTACTACCTCCCAGAAGGGATACTTGCTGAAACTCATATTCCACCACCTCCCGAATAAGTGTGTTCCTGCCGGAACTCTCTGTATACCTCAAGGAATATCTTTCCCGTGCTGCTCTTGGGATCCAGGAAGATATCCCGGGTGTTGCCCTTTTCTGTGATGACTCCGTTTTCCAGTACGGCTATCTTTCCGCATATCCTCTTTGCCGCTTCAAGCTCGTGGGTTATCATTATAATGGTAACACCAAGCTCGTCGTTTATCTGCGCCAGCAGGTCGAGTATCGCAAGCGTTGACTGCGGGTCAAGAGCGCTTGTCGCTTCATCTGAAAGAAGCACATCGGGCTCGTTTGCAAGGGCTCTTGCAATTCCCACTCTTTGCTTCTGCCCGCCTGAGAGTGAGCCTGGGTAGGCGTGTTTTTTATCACTTAAGCCTACCAGTTCCAAAAGCTTATCGACCCTCTGCTCTATCTCATTCTTGCTTACCTTTTCAAGCGTCAGGGGATAGGCGATGTTCTGAAATACCGTCATGGAGTCGAAGAGGTTGAACTGCTGGAATATCATGCCGATCTTTCTTCTGCGCTTTGTAAGCTCCTTTTTACTAAGGGCGGTCATCTCTGTGTCTCCTATAAATATCCTGCCCTTGTCGGGCTCTTCAAGGCGGTTTATGCATCTTACGAGCGTTGACTTGCCAGCACCCGAGAAACCGACTATGCCGTATATCTCGCCCTTGTTTATACTAAGGTCGATGCCTTTGAGGACTTCGGTCTTTTCATTTTTGTTTTTAAAGGATTTGTGCAGATCTTCTATTCTTATATATGCACTCATTTATATCACCTTGCTGCCATATAAAATATATCTATCGACTTGTTCTTTCTTGATTGATTTTTTTTATATCACAAAAAAACGGTTCCGTCAATCTCAAAACGAGATAACGTTGTCACGATTGCGGCTGTTCATCTATGATTTTTTATCTCATTTGAAATTAACTGTAAACTATTCACAGATTCCTGATTAAATCTTTCAATCATAGTTTGCTGATTTTTTAACAATGATCAGATGAACCAATTTTGATGATAACGTTATCTGTTATATGATACGGTATATTGACGTTTCTGCTTGCCGGAACAGAAAGGACAGCCGTTGGCAGGCGCATTTAGAGATAACGTTATCAACGTTTGACATGGTGAGCTTTTTGTGCTATCTTATTTGACAATTATTATATAAAAAAGGGGCATTGCCATGACAATACAGCAGCTATACTACGCTATTACCATAGCCGACTGCGGTTCCATGAACAAAGCGTCGAAAAAGCAAAACATCTCCGGCATAATAAAAATCCGGAGATGTTTTGCTTTCTCTGTTCAGTTGTTTCTGATAATGCTGTCGAGAATCTCTGCAAACCTGTCTAGTTCTTCGTCTGTTGTCAGGTGTGAAAGGCTTATACGCCACGAGCTGAGTGCTCTCTTTCTGTCGTGGAAAAGCGCCATGACCGACCTTGACGGCGTGTTCGCCACGGAGCAGGCGGACTTCACAGATACGCATACGTCTTGCTCGTCCAGCAGACGGCGCATTTCCTCGCCTTTTATGCCGTTCACCGAGATATTCAGTATATGCGGCACGGCATCGGCAGGGCTGTTTATCGATATCCTGTTATTTCCAGAAAAATACTCCCGCAGCTTTTGGTTGAGCTCTGCCACATGGGTGATGCGCTCATAGTATTCATCAAAGGCATACCCAAATGCCGCTGCGCAGGCGGCAGCTGCGGGAGCATCGGGTGTTCCGCTGCGATAAATCGTAGTGCTGGCACCGCCGTGAATAAGGGGTTCCAGTATGATATTTTTAGCCTTGTAAAGCACGCCGAAGCCTTTGAACCCGTAGAACTTGTGCGGCGCAAAGGCGGCGGTATCCACTCCTGTCAGGTCGAGCTTTGTTTTGCCTATCGCCTGAGTTGCATCAACGTGAAGAACGCAGTTTGGATAGCCTTTTACTATTTCGGCTATCTCCGATATGGGCTGAACAGTGCCAAGTTCGCTGTCAACGGCGCAAACCGCACAAAGCACAGTGTCCTCACGCAGAAGGCTTTTAAGATGTTCAAGGTCTATTTTTCCATTCGGAAGAATGTTCACAAGGTCGATCTCCCAGCCCTGTTCCTGCAAATAAGTCAGCGCACCGCTTACGGAACTGTGCTCCAGAAATGTGGAAACGATGTGCTTGCCCTTGCGTCTGCGGCTGTGGGCTATGCCCTTTATCGCAAGATTATTTGCTTCGCTGGCACCGCTTGTGAATATCAGTTCTTCGGGCAACACTCCCAGAAGTCCCGATATTTTTTCAAGAGAATCGTCCGCTGCGGACTTTGCTTTTCTGCCTTCGCTGTGCATAGAGTTTGGGTTTGCAAAAGCATTTCTCGCTGTTTCGGTGTATACCGAAAGCACACGTTCATCGGGGGGCGTGTCGGCGGAATAGTCAAGATAGATACTACTCATCGCTTACCTCCGCCACTGTTCCTCTGACGCTTCTGCCCTCATCAAAATCATCCAGAAAATGATGATACTCATCGCCGCGGTGATATGAGATTATGGTCTGTAAATTCACATTCTCAACACTGCGGAATATATTCATGTCTATGGCAGAACTTTTCGCTCTCAGCTGTTTAAGCAGAGTTTTAACTTCCTGACGTTTTGAACCGCCTCCACCGTTATCGCACATGGTACAGTTCTCGGTGAAACGACAGGCGCACTGAATAAACTGCAGGTCGTTGTACTGCTTCCACTTGATTATATCTTCCTCACGCACCATATACATGGGGCGAATAAGCTGCATACCCTCGTAGTTTTCGCTGTGGATCTTGGGCATCATGGTCTGAACCTGCGAACCGTAAAGCATACCCATGAGGATAGTTTCGATAACGTCGTCGAAGTGGTGTCCCAGTGCTATCTTGTTGCATCCCAGTTCCTTTGCGGTCTTGTAGAGATAGCCTCTCCTCATCCTCGCACAGAGATAGCAGGGGTGCTGATCCACCTTTGCCACCGCATCGAATATCTTAGTTTCAAAGACCTGTATGGGTATCTCCAGAAGCTCGGCGTTGCTCACGATTTTCTGATAGTTGATCTCGTTATAGCCGGGGTTCATCACAAGGAACACTACCTCAAATGGTATCTTAGAATACCTTTGCAGCCGCTTCATGCACATCGCCATGAGCATTGAATCCTTGCCGCCGGATATACAGACGGCGATCTTGTCTCCCTCTTTGATAAGCTCATATTCCTTTATCCCTTTCAGGAACTTTGACCATATAGTCCTGCGGAATTTATTTACCACTGAAAGCTCAATTTCGTTGGGTATCTCCATTTTATATCACTCGCTTTATAATATATGCTTTTCGGAAAACAACGCAAGATTATTATATCACTTATACCATACTTAGTCAATAGGTTTAATATGTTATTTACATAACGGTAATTGAAATATTCATTAAAACAGGCTATCATAGAACTATATGAAAACCAATATGAAAGGCGGAGAAAACATGATAACAAGAGACGAAGCATTTAAACTTCTGAGAAAGTATAATAAGGATCCGTTTCACCTGCAGCACGCGCTGACAGTTGAGGCTGTAATGAAGTGGTATGCCAACGAGCTCGGCTACGGCGACGATGCGGAATACTGGGGGATAGTCGGGCTGCTGCACGACATAGACTTCGAGCTTTACCCCGATGAGCACTGTCTTAAAGCGCCCGAGCTGCTGAGAGAGGGCGGTGTGAGCGAGGACATTATCCATGGGGTATGCTCCCACGGATACAAGATAACCGTCGGCTGCGGTGTTACCATAGATGTAGAGCCGGTACACGAGATGGAGAAAGTCCTTTTCGCAGCGGACGAGCTTACCGGGCTTATCGGTGCGGCGGCTCTCATGAGACCCTCAAAGAGCACCAAGGATATGGAGCTTAAATCACTGAAAAAGAAGTACAAGAGCAAGGGCTTTGCTGCGGGCTGTTCGAGAGAAGTTATCGAGCGGGGAGCCGACCAGCTGGGCTGGGAGCTGGAAAAGCTGCTTACCCTCACCCTGAAAGCTATGGCTGAAACGGAAGATACCATAAGCGAAGAAATTGCTGCGCTGTAAAGAAGCACCGCACCGGAGGATAGTCCCTCGGTGCGGTGTCTGTTATTTGCATGTCTTGCAGGTATACTGCTTCAGCAGGTCTGCCAAAGTCTTGCAGGCGGACTTTTTGCCTGAGCACTTGCCCTTTTTGCAGCTGCTCTTTTTGGTACAGCATTTATCCGATGTTGATACTGTAACACAAGTCCCGCCGGTGCAGCTGCGCTGTATGCAGCCTCCGGCGGGTGCTGCCGCTACCGTCAGGCACAATGCCGCCGTTGCCAATGCTGTCGTGATCTTTCTTTTTCTCATTTCTATCCCTCCAAAGGTATTTATCGGCTTTTGCCGTAATCAAATAATATCACTTAGGTGGGGATAGTTCAATGCAAAAATGTTGGAAGAAAAACAGGCAATTATAGTCATACATTATTACTCTTTGTAAACTCATTTTATTACCGCGCATGATGATAACGTATTCACGAAGCGGCGGTTTTCATGGCGGCTTTTCGCTCCCTGCTGTTGACGTAATACCCGTATCTTAGAGTTTGTCGGGATGATAACGTTATCTGATTTTGCTTTATCGTCTGTATCTATTGTCCGACAAAGACGGGATAGAAATAAGTTATACCGTCAAAGCTTTGTGAACACTGGGAAAAGGGACGGCTAAAAGATAACGTTATCTGAATTTTTCTTTGACTTAAACAGCGGCTTATAATAAAATAAAGAAAAACGCAGAAAGCAAATATTTAAAATGGAGGATCATCATGGCTGATTTTGATACTTTGAGGATAAGAGCGGGCTACGACCCGACGGAGCATAACAACTCGGTGAACGTGCCGATATATCAGACGGCGGCTTTTGAGCTTGGCAGTCTTGACCGAGCGGAGGCTCTCTGGACGATGGAGGAGGAAGGTGCGCTCTACACAAGGGTGGGCAACCCCACCGTTTCGATACTCGAACAGCGGCTGAAAGCTCTGGACGGCGCATATTCGGCGCTGGCTCTCTCTTCGGGAATGGCGGCGATATCCTATACTATCCTTGCGCTGACAGAGGGCGGCGGGAATATCATCGCAAGCAATTCCATCTACGGCGGCAGCGAGGACGCTTTCGCACATTTCTTCCCGAGATTCGGCGCGCATATAAAATTCGTTGCCGACAGGAACGACCCTAAGTCCTACGAAGCGGAGATAGACGAGAACACCCGCGGCATATACATCGAGACTATCAGCAATCCCAACGCTGAGCTTTACGATATCGAAGCACTGGCGGAGATAGCCCACCGCCATCATATACCTCTTATAGTAGACAACACAGTGGCAACGCCCTATCTGCTCAACCCGATAAAGCACGGCGCGGACATAGTTATCTACTCGGCAACAAAGGCTCTCGGCGGACACGGAAACGCAATTGCGGGTGCTGTGCTGCAGAGCGGCAACTTCCGGTTTGACCGTGATAAGTTCCCGCAGTTCTACGAGCCGTCCTACAAGATAAAGGATCGTCAGGGAAACCGCCGCTCGGCATATGACGTTGACCCCAAAGCCCCCCTTGATATACACCTGAGAGCCTACTATCTTGAATTCATCGGCGCAGCCCTTGGACCATTTGAAGCGTACCTCGTGATACAGGGGCTGTCTACAATCTCCGAGCGTGTGGAGAAGCAGACAAGAAATGCCGAGAAGATAGCTGCATTCCTTGAAACGAGAAATGAAGTGGGCTTCGTGAAGTACCCCACAACGCAGAACAGCCCTTACAAAGCCCTTGCGGCGAAGTATTTCCCTAAGGGCGCGGGCTATCTGCTGTCATTTGGCTTTAACGGCAGCGAGGAGCAGCTGGACAGGTTCATCAAGCATCTTAACTATTTCTCCTATCACGTCAACATCGGGGATGTGCGCTCGCTGATAGTGAACTCCCCAAAGACTACCCACGCGGAGCTTGATGATGAGCATCGCCGCCGTGCCGGCATCGAGGACAACCTTGTCCGCATATCCGCCGGACTTGAAAAGGCAGACGATCTTATAAACGATCTGCGTGAAGCCTTTGACGCGATATTTTCTTAATGTCCCTTCGGCTGCGGATCTGCATACGGAATGGCAAGATCTCATAAAACAAAGGAGAAGAGCGTATGTCAACGAATATAATTATAAAGCAGGCAGAACTTTCCGATCTTGAAAAACTGCATAATATAGAATGTCTTGCTTTTCCACCTGAAAAGGCAGCTTCAAGAGAAGCCTTTGAGTATCGTCTTACTCATTTTCCGCAGTGGTTTTTCAAAGCCGAACTTGAGGGAAAGATAGTGGGACTAATCGACGGCAGCCGTTCGTATAAGCCTTATATCACCGATGACCTCTACGAACAGGACGGCGGCTTTGATGACGATGGAGAACACCTTCTGATATACGGGCTTGCAGTTCACCCGGATCTTCGGCATAAAAGTATAGCTCACAGCCTTATGGCACATATCCTGAAAGAAGCGAAAGCGGCAGGGGTAAAACACGTTTCACTGACCTGCAAGGAATCGCTGACAGGCTTCTACGAGAGCATGGGGTACTCAAATCACGGTATATCCGAGTCGGTGAAGGGAAACGTTGTCAGCTACGATATGGAAGTATATTTTGATAAGGAATGACAGCGGAATATGGGCGAAATCACGATACGCAAAGCAACACCGGACGACACAAGGCGTATGCTGGAGATATATTCCTACTATGTAGAAAACACTGCTAACACATTTGAGTATGATGTGCCGTACGTTGATGAGTTCTCTCGTTCGTATCGTGCATCTATTGACAGGGTTCAAGGCATTACATTTACAGTTCCAAGCAGAGAAGTGCAGGATAAAGCCATCGCAAAGATAGATATACTTGAAAAACAGATTACAGAAGCTCAACAAAAACTTGATGCTCTATCGAGTAAAATT
>JAFTCS010000305.1 GCA_017454565.1 Clostridia bacterium | reverse complement strand
TGCCGTAGGTATCGTTATACTTGTCATCGTTGTGGATCTTCATCATTTCATTGGAAAGAGCCTGGTATTTCCAAGGCTTATTCTTGCGGTCAAGATAGTCATAAAACGCCTGTCTTGTTACCTCTAAAGCCTTACAGTAAAAGTTGATCCTGCCCTTGACCTTACCGTCATCGGTCTTTATGGCAATGAACTTTAGCCGTTCTTCTTTCCCGACTTCCGACGGTTGGCGGCGAAAAAAGCGGAGGCTTCCTCAAGAAATTCGTTGAGTTCTTCAAGCTCACGGTTCTTCTTTTCAAGCTCTTTTATTCGCTTGTTTGCAGCCTGGAGCTGCTGAGCAAGGTTAAGAGATTCTTCGGGCAAACGAGAGCCTGAACCTGTATCAATCTCGCCGGTTTTTGCTTTGCACATCCAGGTAGCCAAGGTGCTCTTGGGGATACCCAATTCAGCAACAGCTGCAGTGCTTCCTATCTCTTTAGCCAACTTAACAGCCTGCTTTTTGAATTCGTCATCGTATTTTCTTTCTGCTCCCATGTTTGACACACTCCTTTGGTTTTATTATACTTTGATTGTTGGGGTTGTGTCAAGTTTTATTATACAGCATTAGATCGCGGTCGATTACGGCACATATGGTACCGAAGCAGACGACCGTATCAATACTCTGCTAAAGGAGCTTTCGGATTCCGATCCGAGTGCGGGCAAACGCTTTGCGAAGGTCATGGAGATATGGAGGTCGCTCGAACTGGGAAAGGATCTTAATTACGATGTACTGCCGGATGGTCTGCCCGATACGGACGAGCTGTGCATAGTGGTGCAGGGTTTCCAGTTGAACCCCGACGGAACCATGAAAGATGAGCTTATTGAACGTCTTAATGTTGCTCTCGCGAGTGCCGAAAAGTACAAAAACGCTTATGTCGTCTGCACAGGCGGCGGTACGGCAGCCGAAAACGAATCAGCGACCGAAGCCGGAGAAATGACAAAATGGCTTGAACAGCACGGCATCGAGAAACGTCGATTGATCGTGGAGGACAATTCCTTAACTACTGCGCAGAATGCGATATTCACGTATGATCTTCTGACATCGCTGTACCCTTCGGTCAAGAAGATAGCGATAGTATCGAGCGATTATCATATTGCGACTGGCGAGCTTTTGTTCAAAGCGGAGGCAATCGCCCGCGCAACATCGCCGGGAAGCGAAAGGCTGGAAGTTGTCTCAAATGCTGCATTGAAGGCGCCTTCGGGTAATCTCTCCACGATGTTTCAGGCGGGGGCGGTCATAGAGATATTCGGAGATGTGGAAACGGCATTCAAGATCTATTACGATAACTATGATATCCACGATCTTCCGCCGCTGAAATAATTTATTATAAATGAGCATTTTGGTCAAAATGCACAAATAGTAGTCAGCTGGCAGTAAAAGCGCACTGCTAAAAGCACTCCTGTCAATTTAAATCTTGCAAGACAGGCGGCAACAAATCGTTCACTTTTGTACAGTGTGTCAAATACGCTCATTTATAGTAATATAGTTTCAAAGTCACGTTTATAGTAATGAACTATTATACGATACATTTGCGAAGATTCGGGCGGAAAAAAAGCCGACCGCCAAGAAAACCGCCGGAACCGACAAGAAAATGTGGACAGTATTGAAAAAGCTATTATAGATCTGCTGCTTGTTGATCCTAACTAATTCAGAAGGCTGCACCATACTCGACTTGGAACCGACGAGAATAAAAGACTTACTCCGTGAAATGGTTGAAAGCGGCATGATAAAGCCGGTTGGTGAGAACAAATCCCGCAGGTATATAAAAGCATAAAACCAAATAGGGGACTGATGATATGAGCAGAATAAAAACACTGAACTATAAATGAGCATTTTTGTCATATTGCACAAAAGTGAAGAGCTAAAGGCTGACACCCGCTTCGGGAGAGATGATCTGTGCCGCTTCAAGAGCCGCGGTCAGAATTGCAAACCGCGCGTATTTGGAGTATAAGGGACTTTTGCTCCTCGCGCGGTTTGATTAGCACCCCTTGGGGTGCCATGGGGCTTGCCACACCAAAGGGAAGACCCCTTTGGAAACCATTTCGCTAACGCGCGATACCGGTTAATTTGTGCATTATGCTGAATTTGCACATTTATAGTAAAGATTTTGTCATGATGCAAGGCGGACGACCGCATTGCTTGCAATGCCATTGCTAGCAATACTATTGCTTGCAATGCCGGCGTACCGGTCTGTCGGTCAGCCCCTCTGTCAGCCGAGCTGACACCTCCCCGTGTTCGGGGAGATCACGCACGGTGAGCGCCTCAGTAAACTGAGGAGGACAACTGTCTGAACTATGTTCAGACCGCAGCATGGCAAAAGATTTCGGCATCTGTCATAAAGGATTTAGGTTGATGCACTCACGCAGTGGTGCCACACCGTGGTGCGCGGTAGTTTCCGAGGAAGTCTAATATGCAGTCTGCATTGTCACAAGGCTTATGCTTAAAGGCGAGACCCGAAAGGATACACGGGGATACGGAATGGCAGATGCAGATATTTAAAGGATTTGGTGAAGATCATGCTGAAAGATAAAAACAAAGTATTGTCCTGCGTTTTTTGTTCGCTGCTGATGCTTATAACAGCTGCGTCTGACGCATTGAGAGGGGTATTTCTGCCTCAGTTCAGAAACAGCTTTTCGCTGACAGAGCCGCAGTCGTCACGGATCATCATGGTGAGCTATATCGGAAATCTGATCTTTCTTTTCATAGGCGGATATTTGTCGGACAGGCTCCCGAAAAAGCGTTTTCTCGGCGGAGTGCTGATATTGTGGGGAGCAGCTCTTTTCTCGTATGTTTTCACAGAGAATTATTATTTTATGCTTGCCGCAATGCTTTTCTCTATGGGCGGCTCGACCATGCTTTCCACAACGGTAAATATGATAACACCGCTCCTGTTCGCCTACCCTGCTATGCTTGTCAGCATTTTCAATTTCACGCAGGGCGTAGGTATAACGATCACCCAGAATATCGGCGGACGGTTTGCGGACAAGATGTCGTCATGGCATATCGCGAATGCTATCTTGCTCTCGCTTGCGGCGGTATGCTTTGCCCTGCTGATGATGCTGAAACTGCCCGAACAAACCGCTTTGAAGAAAAAGCCCAAAACAAACTACCCCAAGCTGATAAAGGAGCCTGCAACGATATTGCTGATATGTAT
>JAFTCS010000304.1 GCA_017454565.1 Clostridia bacterium | reverse complement strand
GTCTACCTGATGATTCGTAATTCCGGAAATGTTTTCCTGTATTCTCAGGGTAACGGCGTTTTTCAGGCGGTTTGTCACTACGGTGTCTGCGCTGAGGGCGGCTACTCTTCCGTCAGGGGAGTACGACACTGTTTCCAGCTCATCCGTTTTCAGACCGGTCTCGTCCAGAATTTCAAGGACGCTTCTGTTTATTATCTCGGTGGCAAGAGCCTGCGCCTGTATCTCAGCCACGGCTTCCGTTATGGGCTTGAGCCGTACTTCAAAAAATACTGTTATCCCCATAAGAACAGCAAGAAGTGTTATCAGCCGTTTGCTTCGCTTTCGGCTGCGTCTTTTGTACAGCATAAAATCACCCCTACACTATAATACACAGGTGCAGGGGTTTTGGTTATTCAAAGCTTTATGTGCTCAGCCGCCCAGTGATATCATGGCGTCAATACACCTGCGGGCATCACGGATGGTTTCCTCGTCAAGGATTATCTCCTCGCCGCCGGTGCCCTTGCAGCATTCAAGCACGTCAACAAGTGTGGTGGCTTTCATGTCCTTGCAGATCAGTCCTTTTGAAAGGGGATAGAACTTCTTATCAGGGCACATGTACTGCAGGTGCTCTGCAATACTGTTCTCGGTGCCGATGATGAACTCTTTCTTGCCGGATTTTACCGCGTAGTCCATAATTCCGCTGGTTGAGCCTATATAATCGGCCTGTTTTGCAACAGCCGGTATACATTCGGGGTGTACTAAAAGCTCGGCGTCAGGGTGCAGACGCTTTGCTTCGGCAGCTTCTTCGGCGGCAACGGCAGCGTGTACCGGACATCCGCCCTGCAGGAGAAGCACGTTCTTTTCCGGCAGATTTTCCGCCACATAGGTTCCGAGATTTATGTCAGGTACAAAAATAATATCCTTGCTCTCTATCTTTCTGACGATCTCCAGAGCTGAGGACGAGGTCACACAGACATCGCATACGGTTTTCAATGCCGCTGTGGTATTCACATAAGCGACAACGGTGTAGCCCGGGTGCTTTTTCTTCAGGTCAAGTATGAACTCCTTGTCCATCTGCTCGGCCATCGGACAGCCTGCCGTTGGCGATGAGAGTATTACCGTTTTTTCGGGAGAGAGTATCTTGCAGGTCTCAGCCATGAAGCGCACTCCGCACATGATAACGGTCTTGTTGGGAGCCTTTGCCGCAATTTTGCTCAGGGCGTATGAATCCCCGGTGTAGTCTGCAATCTCAATGATCTCCCTTGCCTGATAGCTGTGTGCAAGTATGCAGATATCCTTTTCTTTTTTAAGACGAATTATTTCGTCCTGTACTTCCTTTATTGTCATCCTTATCATCCTGTTCTTTAGTGGGAATATAAAATTCTGCACTTATACAAACGGGTCTGTGCCCCGATTTTTATATACCCGTTTATTTATGAAAATAATTTTTGCCAAGTATAAAATGAATTATGACAAGTATGCTTGACATACTGTAAGCTGTGTGATAAAATAATATCATCATTCAACGAGGCTATTCTTTTTTTTTGAATACGGACTTTGGTGCGCCGCATATCGGGCAGCTCCAGGTGTCTGGCAGCTCTTCAAAGGGGATGAGTACGCTTGAGTATTCATACTTGCAGATCGTGCAGGTGAATTTCTCGACCTCTTCCTCTTCCTCTCCTAAATAGGTAGGTGCATATTTAGGCGCCTTGCCCTTTATGACATTAAGGTAATAGTCGTAGGTCATAGGCTTGCCCTTTATTGTTTCGCTTCCAGCAACAGGCTCGCCAATAAAAATGGTGTGGGTCACTGTCTCTACGGTGTTCACGACACGGCAAAGGAACCAGCAGCATATATCCTCCTGAATAACAGGCGCGCCCTCCTGGAGTATCTTATGCCTTACATTGTTGAGCTTGTTCCCGTCACGTCCGGAGGTGAACCCTAAAGCGCCGATAACAGCGCCTGAAGTATTCTCGGAAAGAACGCATACGGTAAATTCTCCGCTGTTTTTGATACATTCGTTGGTGAAGTTGCTGTGATTGATGCTGACGGCGATAGTCATGGGATAAGATGAGATCTGTATCACAGTGTTGACGATACAGGCGTTTGCGGATGTTTTTCCTCGTGCACCCACAGCGCACATACCGTAGGACAGGGAAGTCAGGATTTTGTCATACATCAGGTTAGCCTCCTCGGTAATGCCGTCCGGACAGAGCCGTACATGTGCAGCTCTGAGGACAGCGATAAGCTTAAGGAACCACTGAATAAATCACGCCTGACGGCTCAGCACTCATCTCGCTTGCATCTTTTCCGTCATCTTGCACCAAATTCGCTTGAAAGCCGAAAGGTTTCCGGCACTCATTTGATACAATCTGACGTCGCGATATGAGCACTGGATTTAATTAGTGCTTCCTTAACACTATAATACCATATTTCCGAGGGATTTACAATAAATTTTATGATAAATTTATATTTTTTCTTCAGAATTGTTGATATAAAAATCGTTTTTTGACAGTAATTTCCGCTTTTCAGAGATTCCCTTTACAGGGTCAGAACGCTCTTTGCAGGCTGAGTATCAGTCCGTAAAGAATAGAACAGGCTGTTCCGTATACAATAACGGGGCCTGCTATAGCAAAGGTTTTTGCGCCCAGTCCCAGTATCAGCCCCTCGCTCCTGAACTCAATTGCGGGAGCAGCCACGGAATTTGCAAAGCCGGTTATAGGCACGAGAGTTCCGGCGCCGGCAAATTTTGCTATATTATCATAAAGACTCAGGGCGGTAAGCAGCGCCGCGATAAAAATAAGCGTCAGGCTGGTAAGACAGCGCGCGTCCTTGAGATCATACCCTAAAGCGCTGCCGTAAAAATCTGTAAGTCCCTGAGCGAAAGTACATATCGCACCGCCCACCCAGAAAGCGTTCAGGCAGTTTTTAAGTATCCTGCTTTTGGGTGAGGCTTTCTGTACCATTGACGAATAATCCTTTTGTGTGATGTTCGTAAGCTCATCTCCGATCAAAAACAGACTTCCGTGGAAGTCTGATAGCTTTGTTTTCAATAACTTTATTATTCCGCATTTTGAGCAGAATATGAGCCTGGAAAGATAAAAGGTGATAGGATTGAAAGAAATATATCTTGACAACAGCGCCACTACCATGGTTTGTAAGGAAGCGGCCGAAAAGGCGCTGGAAATAATGACAGAAAAATACGGCAACCCTTCGTCGCTTCATTCAAAGGGCTTTGAGGCTCAGAAGGAGCTTGAAAGCGCCAGAGAAGCCGCGGCCGCTGTGCTTGCAGCAGAGAAAGAGGAGATATTCTTCACGTCAGGCGGCACCGAGAGCAATAACACCGCTGTATTCGGCGCTGCAGAAGCTCTTGCAAGGCGCGGCAACAGGATAGTGACCACATCTGTGGAGCATTCTTCGGTCATAGAAGCCATGCAGCAGCTTGAAGCAAAGGGCTGTGAGGTCATATATCTTGACCCGGACAGCAGCGGCAGGATAAGCAAGGCGCAGCTTGAGCAGGCAATAGACAAAAAGACCATTCTTGTAAGCGTTATGGCCGTGAACAACGAGACGGGAGCCATACAGCCCATCGAGACCGTGAGAAAGATCATAGACAGGGCAGGAGCACCGGCGCTCTTTCATGTAGACGCGGTGCAGGCTTTCGGGAAAATGCCGATAAAGCCCAGAAAACTCGGTATAGACCTGCTCAGCGCCAGTTCCCATAAGATACATGGCCCCAAGGGTGCGGGCATACTGTTTGTCAGGAAGGGCGCAAGGATAATCCCTCTGCACTACGGCGGCGAGCAGGAAAGGAAAATCAGACCCGGCACAGAGCCGATACCGGCTATATGCGCCATGGGTGCCGCTATAAAGGCCATGCCGGATATGAAAGAGGAGATGGAGTATATCAGAAGTCTTGAACGGCGCTGCCGCGAGGGTCTGTCAAAAATATCCGGAGTTCATATAAATTCGGACAGCGAGTGCCTGCCTTATATTATCAACTTTTCGGTCAGGGGCATACGCTCCGAGACCATGCTGCATTATCTTGCCGGGAAAGGAATATTTGTATCCAGCGGTTCGGCATGCGCTAAAGGTAAAAAAAGTCATGTGCTCTCCGCTATGGGGCTTTCTCAGGAGCTTGCGGATTCAGCCGTTCGGGTCAGCTTTTCACGGTACAATACCCCGGAAGATGTGGACGAATTGATAAAAGAACTGACAAATGCTGATAATACACTTGCAAGAAGCCGTCAAAAGTGATAAACTGCTTTTATGGATAAATGCAAAGGAGATAAGTGATGAAGGAGATCATACTGATAAAGCTCGGAGAGATCGTTCTCAAGGGTCTGAACAGAAAGAATTTTGAAGATACCCTGCTGAGGAGTCTTCGCCGCAGACTGGCTAAGATAGGCAGTTTTAAGGTAAGGGCTGCGCAGTCCACCATAACTGTGGAGCCTATGGACGATGACATCGACATGGATGATGCCGCCGACTGCGTTGCTCATGTTTTCGGTATTGCCGCCTTTTCGAGAGCATGCGTTGCTCCAAAGGACCTTGAGCAGATAAAGCAGGCCGCAGCGGAATATCTTTCCGATACCATGGAGGGCATAAAGACCTTTAAGGTGGAGGCCAAGCGTTCGGATAAGAAATTTCCGTATAAGTCGCCGGAGATATCGGCGGAAGTGGGCGGGTATCTGATAGAGAAATTCCCGCACCTTACAGTGGATGTGCACGAGCCTGATGTCATTGTTACAGTAGAGGTAAGGGACTTTGCGGCATACGTCAGGGCCGGACTTATCAGAGGAGCAGGCGGTATTCCCGTGGGAACGGGGGGCAAGGCGTGTGTGCTTATTTCCGGCGGAATAGACAGCCCTGTGGCAGCCTACATGATGGCAAAGCGCGGTCTGGAGCTGATGGCTGTGCATTTTGCAAGCCCGCCATACACCAGTGAAAGAGCCGAAGAAAAAGTGGTAGAGCTGCTTGAAAAGGTCGCAAAATACAGCGGCAGGCTGAAAATGTACACAGTCCCCTTTACTGAGATACAGGAGCAGATAAGAGAAAAGTGCAAGGAGGACTATTTCACCATAATCATGCGCCGTCTGATGATGGAGATAGCCCAGCGCTTAGGAGCTGACAAGGGCGCACAGGCGCTTATCACAGGCGAGAGTCTGGGTCAGGTCGCAAGCCAGACCATAGGCGCTATCGCATGTACCGATGCAGTATGCAGGATGCCTGTTTTCAGACCGCTTCTCGGTATGGATAAGGAAGAGATCATAGAGATATCCAGAAAGATAGATACATTCAATATTTCAATACAGCCCTATGAGGACTGCTGTACAGTGTTTACCCCGAAACACCCGCGCACAAGACCCGTACTGGAAAAGGTGATCGAGGAGCAGAACAAGCTGGATCAGGAGCCCATGATAGAAAGAGCCATAGCAAACGTAAAAGTACGCGATATAACCTGATAAATCATTAGGAGTGAAAACACAGTGAACGCAGAAATTTATTTTCCAAGAAATGGTAAGGCATTCGGACAGACCTCGGAAAGAAGTTTCGAGACCACCATCAAGAAGCTGACCTCAGTAAATGTTAACATCATTTACAAAACAGAGATCAATCTGACAGAGGAAAGCATCAGTGAGGCTCTCAGAGTGAGCGATTCAGGTGATGAAAAGATCGGCATGATCTTTGTAGCGGATGCTCTTACCGAGGACGACCCTCAGAAGGTAAAGGACTTTTTTGAAAGCATCGGTATTTTAGGAAAGGTCAAGAGACTTGAATCCGACTGGCATGACCCGCTGGACGAGAACGAACCCGGCTCACACGATGGAAGCTCCAGAAAGAAAAAGAAGAAGAAAAATAAGTTTGACGATTATGATGAATTTGATGAAGAACCGGAGGAAGAGGAAACAGCAGCAGAAGAAGATGACATGATCGACATAAGCAAAAGCCTTGTGAGCATCGAGCCAAAGCCTTTCTATGCCTATTGTGCCGAATACAGCAGCAAGCTGATAGTTTTGCTGCCTGAACACGAGACTCTGGATACAAACTTTATCTCAGTGCTTTACACAGCGGCGTTGAAAGCAGTGACGCCCAAGAAAAAGCGCTCCTTCTGGAAGAGGATGATCCCCTGCAAGGGTGACGGTCCTCTCGATGTGATAAGGAAGATCGTGCTCATCCTTGCACTTGCTACTTTCATAGTATCCTCGTATATGCTCATAAATATACTTGTTATAGAGCCTGCGGTCAACGACAGGACGACCTCGTCTATCAGAGACCTGCTGGTATCTACAGACGAGAATCAAAGCTCCGACACAAAGAAGAGCACTGACGGATCTGAGGGTGTGCTTTCAGACTTCTCAAAGCTGCTTGAAGCAAACCCCGACACCGTGGGTTGGATAACCGTACCCAATACCGTCATTGACTATGTTGTAGTGCAGTCACCAGAGGACGCACAGAATGCCGCAGAGGATAAGGACCCGCATTATCTGTACAAGGATTTCTACAATAACTACTCCAAATACGGTACGGTATTCCTTGATTACCGCAGCCCCCTTGACTCCAAGAATCTTCTTCTCCACGGACACCACATGCAGGACGGCAGAATGTTCTCGAACATAATGTATTATGCAAATGACCTTGAGTTCTACAAGAAGAGCCCCGTGTTTACCTTCAACACCCTCTATGAAAAGAGCAAGTGGAAGATCATTGCAGTGGTCAAGACCAATACTCTTATCTGGCAGGGACCGGTGTTCAACTATCTCAGGGGCAATTTCAGCAGCGACTACGATTTCCTGAACTTTGTATATGAGCTGCGCATGCGTTCTATAATCAACTGCCCTGTAGACGTGAACGAGAACGATACGCTTGTGACCCTCTCCACCTGTGCATACGATTTTGACGACTTCCGCTGCATTGTCGTAGCCCGTAAGGTAAGGGACGGCGAAGGCACCGAGGTAGATGTATCCAAGGCTGAATTGAATCCGTCACCCCTTTATCCTGATATATGGTACGATACCTACGGCGGTGTGAAGCCGGTTGTAACTTCCTTCCAGGATGCCTACAACAAGGGGGAAATCACCTGGTATGACGGTCAGGGCAAGTGGTCTG
>JAFTCS010000303.1 GCA_017454565.1 Clostridia bacterium | reverse complement strand
TTGCAAAAAGCGTCCGGTGGACGGTTTTTGCAAGAGGGGGAGCCCTCGCAGGGGGCTCCCCCTACTGACAGCACGGATAATGCTACTCCCCCGCCGTGAGGCGGGATATTTAACTTTTGGAGCAAATAAACAAAAATTACAATTGTTTTCGTGCGGTTGCCCTGTGATTTTATTAAGGGAAAAGTAAACATATTTTATCATTTCTGCCATTTTATCCCAGCGGACGCGATTCCAATTCTGTGATATTAAATTAAATTCTCGTCTGCGTTTTTATACGGATGAAAACATTGAGTTTGTAACCGTGAACCTTTTTCAAAAAAGCCGCACGATCATAAATCAGCTAAAATAATCCGTGTGACACTGTACACATGTACAAATACATTACAGGTTATTGCACACAACTTACAAATATTATAAACAATCTCCATATACTTTACTGATATGGATTGTCAAAACACAACTGTTGTGATAAAATTATATATCAGAAAGCATAGAAAGGCGGTTGGTCTGCATGGTTGTACAGGTAAAAAGCATGGGGCTGTTTGGCATGGACGCTTACGAGGTGCGTGTGGAAACGGACATGTCCAGAGGAATAAGCAGCTTTGACGTTGTGGGCATGCCTGATCTTGCCGTCAGGGAATCCCGCGACAGGGTAAGGTCTGCCATAAAGAACAGCGGTTTCGAGTTCCCCTGCTGCAAAGTGGTCGTGAACCTTGCACCCGCCGATGTAAAGAAGTCCGGTACCCTTTATGATCTTCCCATAATGCTCTCGGTGCTTGTTGCGGCCGGCTGTGTGAACGCCGACGTCGGCGACTCCGCCTTTATCGGAGAGCTTTCTTTAGGCGGTGAGCTGCGGCCTGTCAACGGCATACTGCCAATGGCGATCGAAGCAAGGCGCCTTGGAATGAAGAAATTCTATGTTCCTGCCGAAAACGCCGCCGAAGCAGCTGTGGTGCAGGACATTGACATAATTCCCGTAAAGAACGCTCTGGAGCTTGTAATGCACCTGAGGAACAATAAAATAATAGACCCCGTACCGAAGATCCTTCCAAAGCCTTCCGAAATGCTGTACGAAACCGACATTTCCGACGTCAAGGGGCAGATGAAAGCCAAGCGCGCCCTGGAGATCGCCGCCTGCGGAGGGCACAACCTGCTTTTCATAGGAAGTCCGGGAACAGGCAAAAGCATGCTTGCAAACAGACTCCCCACGATTCTGCCCGACATGACCTTTGACGAGATGATCGAAACTACCAAAATACACTCCATTGCAGGACTGCTCACCAAGGAAATGCCCCTGATAACCATAAGGCCTTTCCGGAACCCGCATCATACCGCTTCTCCTGCCGGACTAAGCGGCGGCGGCACTATTCCCCATCCCGGCGAGCTTTCCCTTGCCCATAACGGGGTACTTTTTCTTGACGAGCTGCCGGAATTCGGGCGGCGCTCCATGGAGCTTCTGCGCCAGCCCATCGAAAACGGCACCGTGACTATTTCCAGAGCAAACGCCACCGTGACATATCCGTGTTCCGTTATGATCGTTGCCGCCATGAATCCCTGCCCCTGCGGTTATTACGGACATCCCTCCAAGAAATGCACCTGCACACAGCAGATGGTCAAAAAGTATCTTGCCAGAATATCCGGCCCTCTGCTTGACAGGATAGATCTGCATGTTGAGGTCATGCCCATGGATTACACTTCATTTGCAGACACCCGCAAGCAGGAGACCTCAGCCGAGATAAAGGAGCGTGTTGACGCTGCCCGTCATATACAGACCGAGCGATTCAAGGGTACGGACATCACCTGCAACGCCCGCATCACGCCGCACCGCATGAACGAATTCTGCGTACTGGATAATGACGCAAACGCGGTTATTGAAAAGGCCTTTGATGTTTTCGGGTTTTCCGCCCGCGGAGTAAGCAAGCTGCTCAAAATTGCCCGCACCATAGCCGACATGGCCGGCAGCAAGACCATAGGCCGCGCACATCTTCTTGAAGCGATACAGTACCGCACTCTTGACAGAAAATACTGGAATGGGAAATGAATAAAGGTCAGTACCCGCAAGAATGGGCACTGACCTTTTTGTTTTACCTGAATCCGTGAGAGCCTGTTTATCCTGCTTTCAGCTATTTTTTCTATTTGAGTTTCACTGATTCAGGTTTTATTAAAAATCATCCGAAGCGTAGTCCTCGAGGTCGGGCATGCCGGCGTCTACAAATTCGCTCTGGCGCATCTTCATGCGGATACGATCCTGCTCCACCATCTCCGAAAGCTTATCCTTGAACTCCCTTGAATGCTTTATGTTCTTGATGACCAGCACAGGGTTGGTCTTGTCCCTTGCGTGGATGACTATGGTGCCCAGCTTGAAAAGCTTCTGGAAAAGCGCCCTTGAATATGTGATGTCCACGATCCTGTACAGAAGTATCTCGTCTTCAACACTCCTGAAAAGACCTGTCTCGATAACCAGCTTTTTCTTTTTCAATGAATATTTTGTGAATGTCCAGGGGATACCGAAGAACCCCCATCTCTTGCGTTCTCTCATTATGAGATCATTGTCCTGTTCTGCCATAAATATACCTCCCGGATGTCACAGCCTTCCTTTCGTCATGTCATCCGAAAGACTGCGTATTTTATAGTAAACGACATTATTATTTATACTTTGATAAATCATCAGATGATTGTTGGGGCTTTCCGGTCGCCCACCACACCCCTTCGGATATCACTCTAAGTAAGAATATTTTTGTCGTCTACTATATGATCTGCCTGCACAATGGAATCATCAGTCGCCGAAACAGATGCCGATCTCCTTTGCCGCCTTTACTACCTTGCTGTTTGCGGGCACCTCTTTGAGCTTGCCGGCAACCTCGGAAAGCGGAACGGGCACTATCTTGCCGTTGACCATGCCTGTCATAAAGCCGTACTTTTCCTTGATGATGAGCTTTGCCGCCGCTGCGCCGAAGAGAGTCGTGATAAAACGGTCGTAAGCGTCAGGGCTGCCGCCTCTCTGGAAATGACCGGGCACTGTCACTCTGGTCTCCTGACCGGTGGCCTCCTCTATCTCGTGAGCGATCTTGTAGGAGATGGAAGGATACATAAGGTTGGCCATTGCTTCCTTTTTCTGCTTCTTGGGCATCTCTGCGATCTCCTTGGATATGGCGCCCTCGGCGACCGCAAGTATGGAGAAGGTCTTGCCTGCCTTGGTGCGGTTCTTTATGCAGTCAATGACCTTGTTTATATCGTATGGTATCTCGGGGATGAGTATGACGTCTGCGCCGCCTGCGATACCTGCGTTAAGTGTCAGCCAGCCCGCCTTGTGACCCATGCACTCAACAATGAAAACTCTTCCGTGAGATGTGGCCGTAGTGTGGATGCAGTCTATAACATTGGTGGCAATATCAACAGCGCTCTGATAACCAAAAGTAACATCCGTACCCCAGATATCATTGTCGATGGTCTTGGGCATGGTGACTACGTTAAGACCTTCCTCAGAGAGCATGTTTGCAGTTTTGTGCGTACCGTTGCCGCCCAGCACTACCAGACAGTCCAGCTTCATCTGAGCATAGTGCTTCTTCATTTCCGCGACCTTGTCGATACTTGTTTCGTCATCCACCACACGCATGAGCTTGAACGGCTGTCTTGATGTGCCCAGAATGGTGCCGCCCCTTGTCAGGATGCCCGAGAAATCCTCGGGCTTCATCAGACGGTACTCGCCGTAGATAAGTCCGCGGTAGCCGTCAATAATGCCGTAGATCTCCACGTTTTTTCCGTAATACTCATAAAGACCCTTTGCAAGTCCTCGTATTGCGGAGTTAAGCCCCTGACAGTCGCCGCCGCTTGTGAGAACGCCAACTCTTTTCATTGATGATACACTCCTTTTCTGTTTTTTGAATTTATTATATTATTATAATTTTACATCATATTCACGGATATTACAATCATTTATGCAATATTCTATGGAAGGAATTTCCTGTTTTAATCGTTTTCCTCAGGCAGACCCTTGTCCTTTCCGGTCAGGGGCCGGAACTGCTTTTCCTCGCGGTCGATTATGCGTTTTGCGGCAAGAGCCTTTTTCGCCTCATCATAGAATTCCTGCTGACAGTTATGCACCTTTTTACCCCGTCGGTCAAGCAGCTCGTAAGAGGTGTCGGCACGCTGTATCCTGGTGTTCAGCACGTCTTTAAGCATGCGGTTCATTATACCGAAGGCGCGCTCCTTCAGGTTCGGATCCTCTATGGGGAACACCAGCTCCACACGCTTGTCAAGGTTTCTGGGCATCCAGTCGGCGGAGCCCATGTATATTTCTCTTGAGCCGCCGTTTTCAAAGATGAAAATACGGCTGTGCTCTAAAAGCTGTCCGATTATGCTGCGCACAAGTATATTCTCGCTGATACCCTTTACTCCGGGCACCAGACAGCATATTCCGCGCACTATAAGGGTGATCTTCACTCCTGCCTGCGACGCCTTGTACAGCAGGCGGATGATCTCAGGGTCAACAAGGGAATTCACCTTTGCGGTTATGCCCGACGGAAGTCCTGCGCGGGCGTTCTCGGTCTCGCGCTCTATCATCTCAACGAAGAACTTTCTCAGACCTGTGGGCGCCACTTTCATTTTGTTGTAGACCGGCGGTGTTGAATATCCTGTAATGACGTTGAACAATGAGGAGGCGTCCTCTCCGAAACGCTCGTCACAGGTAAACATTCCTATGTCGGTATAGAAACGCGCCGTAATGTCGTTGTAGTTTCCCGTACCCATGTGCAGATATCTGCGTATGCCGTCCTGTTCGCGGCGCACAACCAAAAGTATCTTGCAGTGGGTCTTCAGACCGGCAAGGCCATAGATAACGTGACATCCGGCTTTTTCAAGCTTTTTCGCCCAGCCGATATTGTTCTCCTCGTCGAAGCGCGCTTTAAGCTCCACCAGTACGGTTACCTGCTTGCCGTTTTCGGCGGCCTTTATCAGCGCGGCAATGATGGGGGAATTTCCGCTTACGCGGTAGAGGGTCTGCTTTATGGCGAGAACGTCGTTATCGTTTGCCGCCTGATTTATGAACTTCACAACACTGTCGAAGCTCTCGTAGGGATGATGGACCATCCTGTCCTTGGCGCGTATTGCCTCGAAAATATCCTCATATCCGAAAAGATCGGCAGGCGGGTTTACCGGAACGATAGGCGCAAAACGAAGGTCGTCCATGCCGTCCAGTCCTCCGAACTTCGAGAAGAATGTAAGGTCAAGCGGTCCGGAAACCTCGTATATCTCAGGATCCTCGACGCCGAGCATGTCAACAAGGAACTGTTTGAGAGCGCCGTCGCATTTTGAGATCAGTTCAAGGCGCACAGGGTCGCCGCGCTGACGTTTTTTCAGTGAGTGTTCGATCTCCACTAAAAGGTCGTCGGCATCCTCGTCTATGTCAAGGTCGGAGTCTCTTGTTATGCGGAACGGGCAGTAGGCCTGTATAGCGTACAGCTCAAAAAGATCGGCAAGACGGCTTATTATAATATCCTCAAGCAGAACGAAGGCTCTGCCCTGCTCGGCTTTGACCTCGAAATATCTTGGGATTATCGAGGGCACCTGCACCACCGCGAATATATCCTCGCCGTCACGCTGCAAACGCACTGCGATATTCAGGCTTTTGTTTGCAAGCAGCGGGAACGGGCGCGAGGTATCCACGGCAAGAGGCGTCAGCACCGGGAAAAGGAACTTGTCGAAATGCTCATCCACCTGCTGTTTCTGGGTCTTGTTCAGGTCGCTTATGGAGAGAAAACGCAGCTTGTGCTTTTTCAGTGCCGGAATTATGGAGCGGCGCAGGCACGAATACTGTTTTTTTGCAAACTCGTGTATCCTTTCGCTGAGGAACTGGAACTGCTGCGTCGGGGTCATGCCCGAATCATCCGGCGCCGTTGCCTTGGAGTGCATCCTGTCCATTACACCCGCAACGCGCACCATAAAGAATTCGTCCAGATTAGACGCGGTTATCGAAAGGAATTTCACCCTTTCAAGCACAGGATTATCCTTTTCAAAGGCTTCCTCCAGCACACGGCTGTTGAAATCAAGCCAGCTCAGCTCGCGGTTATGGAAAGGAAATTCCGCAGGAGAATAAAGCTTTACCGGGGTAAGGGCGGCGTTTCTTTTGCTGTCCTTGCCCTTTACGGTCTTGGGCTGCTTTTCACTCTTTGCGGATTTTTCCTGCTTGCGGTGTTTATCGGGTTTTTTTGACTTTTCGGCAGGCTCCGGTTTCACGTCGTATTCCGTCTTTGCATGCTTTTCGTTATTTTCCGGTTTTTCGTTTTTGGATGTTCCGGCTTTCCTGCCGGTTTTTGAAGTTGTTTTTTCGGGAAGGTCGCTGTTGTCGTCTTTTTTCTTATCACTCAAAGTTATCAACCTCTCACTTTTGTCAATCAGGCCGAACTATATGTATGCGGTACTACCTTGAGCACATTATAACAAATTATTTCAAAATTGGCAAGAACTTTTGACATTTATAATATTTATAATATTTCCTGAATCCGTGAAACTCTGAAAATGATAAACAGCGTTTTCGGTGGGTGTCGGGAGGGACTTTTCCGCAAAAGTCCCTCCTGACTCGCCGTCCGCAGACGGCGAAACACTTTATCATTTAAGCCCGGCAAGGGGATGAATT
>JAFTCS010000302.1 GCA_017454565.1 Clostridia bacterium | reverse complement strand
GCTTGCGGCTCTGTTGAATACTATCCCTATGGAGATAACCTTTGTTGACGCAAATGATATAAACCGCTTTTTCAACGAGGGCGAAAAGGTGTTCAAGCGTCCGGGAATGGCGATAGACAGAGAGGTATTCTCTTGCCACCCGCCGAAGATCGAGCCTATGGTGAGAGGTATCATCACCGATTTCAGAAACGGTACTCGTGATCGTGTGCCGATCTGGATGGAAAAGGGCGGACGGACGATGCTTGTGCAGTATATGGCGGTGCGTGACAAGGACGGCAAGTACCTCGGAACTGTCGAGCTTGTACAGGATATGGAGTTTGCGAAAGAACATTTTAATTCACAGAAGTAAATGAATATAAGGGCGGTATAAATCGCTTAATGTACCGCCCCGAAATATAACGGAGGTATCATCATGGAACAGAAAATGTTTTGCTATCAGTGTCAGGAAACAGCAGGCTGCAAGGGCTGTACGGTTTCGGGCGTATGCGGAAAGAAGCCCGATGTCGCAGCTATGCAGGACTTGCTTGTGTATGTGACAAAAGGGCTGTCTGCGGTCACAACACAGCTTCGTGCAGAGGGACAGGAGGTCTGTCCCGAAACAAATCACCTTGTCAGTGTGAATCTGTTCACCACTATTACCAATGCGAATTTTGACAAGGACAGCATTATTGCTAAAATCAAGGAAACGCTTGCCGTAAAAGAAGAGCTGCTTGCAAAGGTCTCGGACAAGTCTGCACTTCCCGAAGCGACTCTTTGGAACGGTGCAGATTTTGAGGAAAAGGCAAAAACAGTTGGTGTGCTTGCAACAGAAAATGAGGACATTCGCTCCCTGCGTGAGCTTATCACCTACGGTCTGAAAGGTCTTGCTGCATATACCAAGCACGCAAATGCTCTGCTCAATGATGACGAGGAAGTAGATACGTTCATGCAGTCGGCACTTGCAAAAACGCTTGACGATTCGCTAACTGTTGACGATCTTGTGGCACTCACCCTTGAAACAGGAAAGTACGGTGTTCAGGGTATGGCTGATCTCGATACTGCAAATACTTCCGCATACGGCAACCCCGAAATAACCAGCGTTGACATCGGTGTACGCAAAAATCCTGGGATACTGATTTCCGGTCACGATCTGAAAGACCTCGAAATGCTCCTTGAACAGACAATGGACACAGGCGTTGATGTTTATACACACTCGGAAATGCTCGCAGGTCAGTATTATCCGTTCTTCAAGAAATATCCCCATTTTGCAGGAAACTACGGTAATGCTTGGTGGAAACAGAAAGAAGAATTTGAGAGCTTTGGCGGTCCGGTGCTTATGACCACAAACTGTATTGTTCCGCCGAAGGACAGCTACAAGGACAGGCTTTGGACTACGGGTGCGGCAGGCTATCCGGGCTGCAAGCACATCGATGCTCCCTATGGAGAGGTCAAGGATTTTTCGCCCATTATCGAGCAGGCAAAGTCATGTCCTCCGCCGACCGAGATTGAAACAGGCACTATCGTGGGCGGCTTTGCACATGAGCAGGTGTTCGCTCTTGCGGATAAAGTCGTTGATGCTGTGAAGTCGGGGGCTATCCGTAAATTCGTAGTTATGGGCGGCTGTGACGGCAGAGCAAAGTCGAGAAGCTACTATACTGAATTTGCTGAAAAGCTGCCGAAGGACGTTGTTATCCTGACAGCAGGCTGTGCGAAGTATAAGTATAACAAGCTGAATCTCGGTGATATTGGCGGTATTCCGAGAGTGCTTGACGCAGGACAGTGCAACGATTCCTATTCGCTGGCACTTATCGCCCTGAAGCTGAAAGAGGTGTTCGGACTGGACGATGTGAACGAGCTACCTATCGCCTACAACATTGCTTGGTATGAGCAGAAGGCAGTCATCGTTTTACTGGCGCTGCTTTATCTCGGCGTGAAGAATATCCACCTCGGACCGACTCTCCCTGCGTTCCTTTCTCCGAATGTTGCTAATGTGCTTGTGGAGAATTTCGGTATTGCAGGTATTACATCTGTTGATGAGGATATGAAGATATTCGGGATATGAATAAATCTCTGTAATATGCCATATGACCGTAGTCTATTGGCGCAACCATAAACCGTTCCGTACAAGTCCTAATCGAAATTGTGAAACATACCACAATCAGCACATACCCAAATGGAACAGAATACCAACAGCAAGCTCTCGGAAACGCCCTACAAGCATTTCTGAGGGCTTTTCTCTGATTGACTTAATGTGCGGTTTATGGTATAATTTATAGTAAATAACGGCTTTTCGGGGTGAGAATTGATGAAAAGAATAACCACAAAAGAACTGCTTGCCGAATCCTTTCAGGAGCTTGCGCAGACAAAGCGTATCGACAAGATAACGATAACCGAAATAACCGCTAACTGCGGTATGTCGCAGCCGACCTTCTATAATCACTTCAAGGATAAATATGACCTTATCGTATGGATTCATACCAGCCGTGTGAGTAAAGTCATGGGTAAGATAGACGATAAAAGCTACCTTTGGAAAGACACTCTGCTTGACGGTGCAAGGTACTATTACGAGAACCGTGAGTTTATAAAAAATGCTTTGAAGCATACCAGCGGTCAGGATTCCTTTATCGAGTACGTCCGCAGAAGAAACACCGAGTTTCTCAAAGCAGAGGTACAGAAAAAGCTGATGACCGAGCATATTCCCGATGAGCTTATGGGAATGATCGAGGTCTATGTGTACGGCACGGTACAGTATATGCTCAGATGGCTTATGAGCGATATGCGCCTATCTCCCGAACAGGTGGCTGATATATGGGAAAAGAGTCTCCCCGAATCCCTGAAACAGTATCTCTATCCTGCTGAAAACGATTGAATTTTTGTAATTTGCCCTGTTTTACAAAACCACTTTGTAAAATGCGGAAAATTCTAAATTGACATTTTCTGCTTCTTCTGTTATGATAGCTACAAGGAGATCGTGACGGTTTCCGAAATCACATAACGGAGGTATCTATCATGACTATCGAAGAAAAGATCACAATGCTTAACACCTATGCGAAGGCTTGGTATTCCAGCTCACAGGC
>JAFTCS010000301.1 GCA_017454565.1 Clostridia bacterium | reverse complement strand
CAGCGAGAGAAACACCCCCGCATATCAGAACCGTCAGAACAACAGCCAGTTCGGGAATCAGCAAGGCTTCGGCGGGTATCAGCAGAATAACGCTCAGTTCCAGAACCAGCAAAATTTCGGCGGGTATCAGCAGAATAACGCTCAGCTCCAGAACCAGCAAGGCTTCGGCGGGTATCAGCAGAACTTCGGCGGGTATCAGCAGAATAACGGACAGTTCCAGAATCAGCAGAACTTCGGCGGGTATCAGCAGAATAATTCTCCCTTCCTGAATGACCAGAGCTTCGGTTCTTATCAGCCGAACGGATCACCTTTTCAGGATATTCCTTTCAACGGTTCAGGAAAGCCTTTTGAGGATCTGACAGACTTCAACAATAACAACTAAACACACATAAGCTGTCCCGCCGGAAAATCTCCGGCGGGCATTTTTCGTTTGGCTGACACGCAAAGCAAAAAATAATTGTAAATTTTGTTTATTGCTCCAAAAGTTAAATGTCCCGCCTCCCGGCGGGGAGCAGTTTTATCCATGCTGTCAGTAGGGGACGCCCTCTTGTGCGGGGGCGGAGAGCCTCCGCTCCCAATTTTGTTTTGAAAACACATTTACTACCAATACTTATTGAGTCACCAAAACTAAGTCGGGACCGGCAGCTTGCCGGTCCCCTCTGTCAAAACAGTCCACTGGACTGTTTTGACATTCACCCCGTGCGGAGCACTTTTATGAGGGTGTTTCGCTGCCTGCGGGCAGCGACCAAAGGCCCTGCCTTTGGAAACCGCCGCCTTTGAAAAGGCGGGCGAAACTTTTGTGTTGTCGTTTTGGGAAAGTTTTTTCGTACTGTTGCCCTTTTCCGGCAATAATTATACTTGAATTGCGCGAACAAATGAGTTATAATAGGCTTATTGTTATTCAGAATATTATTCTTTAAGCCATGATACGGAGGACACTTATGAAAAAAATTATACTTGCTGTACTTTGTGCGGTTCTTGCCCTGACCATGACCGGATGTTTCCAGAAGGGACCCGAGTATGAAAATCTCGACACTAACGCGGCTGTCAATCCCGATACAATAAAGCAGAGCGATTATGCAGACGATCTTGACGGTCTTATAAAATATCTGAAGGCTCTTAACTATCTTCCCGTAAACACCGACCCGACCGTAATGCTTTCCGAAGTCATAGGAGCAAAGCAAGGCTACCGATACATCTACAATGTTGACGGCTCCACAGTTATCTGTGAGCTTTATGAGTTTGACACATCCTATTCCGACCCGAACGCGGCAAGGGTCATCAGTGAGATAAAAGAAACAGGTTCATTTCATCTTTTCAACAAGGAAGGCGTTGACACCGACACTGCATACCCTGCCACACTTTCGGACAACGGAAAATATGTGATACTCTACGGAGACGGTTCATCAAACCAGGGCAACGTTGTCAGAAAGAAGATGATCCAGGCCGCAGTTAAGGATTACTATTCCGGCAGCGCAAAGACAGACGAGGAATCAAAGGCTTCCGAAGCCTCAGAAGCTTCAAAAGCCGCATAATACCGTTCCGCTGCTGACTATATGAAAAAAAGCCGATGAAATCATCGGCTTTTCTTATTGCCTTAAATCACTGCATGCCATTGCCCTGCAGCAGCTCGTTTATTATCTCGTCCGCAGTCTGTGCGCGGCGGGGCTGATCCTTGACAAGGCAGTCCCTTACGTTCTGCATGCGCTCATCAAGAGACGCACTGACATTCGCGCAGTCAATAAGCTCCTTGGAAAGATCCTCTAACTTATGCGGGTCAATATTCTTTTTGTATTTGAGCTTATGCTCAAGATTCGCCCAGAAATCCATGGCTATGGTGCGCAGCTGAACCTCTACAATGACGTCCTTTTTGCCCTGCTCGAGAAAAATAGGTATCGACACTATCAGGTGCAGGCTTCTGTAACCGCTGGGCTTCGGATGCTCAATGTAATCCTTTCTGTCTATGAGCGTAACGTCATCCTGACTCAGCAGGCAGCGCTCCAGGCGGTATATGTCCTCCTTGAAGGAACATACCACTCGCACACCGGCAATATCACGGATATTCTGCTCTATGGCTTCAAGCGTCCTTGGCAGATTCTTTCGTATCACCTTTCTCAGGATACTGTCATAATCCTTTACGCGCGAAACGATATAAACTATCGGGTTGCCGTCATAAATAAGCGAAAACTGCTTGTTCAGCACGTTGAACTTTGTTTCCATCTCCATAATGGCGCAGGAATAGGTGTCAAAAAAACTTTCAAACGGAATGATATGCTCCTGCACAACGTCAAGTATGCGCTCGTCATCCACGATAAGTCCGCGGCTGTACTGGGCAATATCCATGGCCAGCTTTTCAGCCCCGTCTATCAATACGGTCTTTTTTTCAATATCGCTCATGTTTTGTCCTCCGTTTCTTTTGTAGATTATGAAACACGGGATAATTCAGCTCATTCTACCGACAATACCTTGTAGTCCTTGTCCTCAACGGCTTTTTTCAGGGTCTCATCCGCAACATCCGCCGACAGGGTCACTACGGCGCGGTTCTCCTCATGGCTCACCTCGGCGCTTTCTACACCGTCAACAGCTTCAAGCGCCTTTTTCACGGCAGCTTCACAGTGCGCGCACATCATGCCCTCTATCATCATTGTCTTTTTCACGTTTGTTTCCTCCGTTTCGGTTATTATATTTATCGATTCAAGCTCTTCGCCTGATATTTTTCTCTTTTTTGGTCTGTCATGCTTTGGCGAATAAAGTCTGAACAGATTAAGCCGCAGCGCATTGGATATAACAAAAACGCTTGACATGCTCATTGCCGCAGCGCCCAGCACCGGACTCATGGCAATCCCGAACGCCGAATATGCGCCTGCCGCCACAGGTATGAGCAGCACATTGTAAAACAGCGCCCAGAAAAGATTCTCTTTTATATTCCTGTACGTCTGTGCCGAAAGCCTGACAGCCGCGACCGCATCGGAAAGCCGGCTTTTCATCAGCACAACATCGGCGGCATCCACAGCAACGTCTGCGCCTGAACCGATCGCAATGCCAACATTTGCCGCTGTCAGAGCAGGAGCGTCGTTTATGCCGTCGCCTATCATTATAACTCTTCCCTTTTCGGCAAAGGCCCGGACTATATTTCCTTTCTCGGCCGGCTTTACGCCTGATATCACCCTGTCCGCGCCGGCCTGTCTGCCTATTACTGCGGCTGTTCTCGCATTGTCGCCTGTCAGCATCACAACATAGAGTCCGCGGTTTTTAAGCTGCCTTATGGCCTCGGCAGAGTCATCCTTTATAGTGTCGGCAACGGCAATTATCCCCAGCAGAGAGCTGCCCCTTGCAAAAAGCAGCGGTGTTTTTCCTTCGTCAGAGAGCATATCCGCCCTTTTCTTTATTTCACTGTTCAGACTTACATGGCCTGATATGAACGAAAGACTGCCGCCGCAGACCGTCTCACCATCAAGCACAGCGCTTACTCCGTTACCTGAAAGCTCCCGGAAATCCTTAGTCTCATAAGGAACTATGCCCCTTTTTGCTGCATAGCCGTTTATTGCCGCTGCAAGCGGATGATCGCTCTTTTTCTCCAAAGAGGCGGCTATCCTCAGCAGAGTTTCCTCATCCGTATTTTCTGCGGCTATTATGTCAGTTACCGCCGGTCTGCCCTCGGTGATAGTTCCGGTCTTGTCAAGCACTACAATATCGGCGCGGCCTGTTTCCTGAAGCACCTCGGCGGTTTTGAAGAGTATGCCGTTTTTTGCGCCGACTCCGTTTCCCACCATAATAGCCACAGGTGTTGCCAGACCAAGCGCACACGGACATGACACCACAAGTACACAGATACCTCTCGCCAGTGCACTTCCCACATTTGCGCCAATGATAAGCCATACAGCCGTGACGATCAGCGCAAGAGCCATGACCAACGGCACGAACACCAGAGATATCCTGTCGGCAAGCCTTGCAACGGGCGCTTTTGTGGCGGCGGCATCGCTCACCATTGCGATTATCTCAGAGAGCGTGGTATCCTCCCCAACCCTTGAAGCCCTGCATTTAAGATATCCGGAACGGTTTATGGTGGCGGAATACACACTGCTGCCCTCACTCTTGTCAACGGGTATGCTTTCACCTGTAAGGGCGGATTCATCTACCGCACTCATGCCCTCAATGACCACGCCGTCAACGGGCACACTGTCGCCTGCGCGCAGAATGAATATATCCCCCTGCTTTACGTCTTCAACGGGAACTGTTATCTCCTGCCCGTCACGAAGAAGGCATGCTGTTTTCGGCGCTAACTTCATAAGACCTTTAAGCGCATCTGTCGTTCTGCCCTTTGAGTAGGACTCCAGCGTCTTGCCCACGGTAATCAGGGTCAGTATCATTGCCGCGGATTCAAAGTAAAATTCTTTCATCAGAGATGCTGCATATTCGCTTTCCCCGCGCGTCATGGCATCCGTCATTATAAACAGCACCACCGTACTGTAAACAAACGATACTCCGGAACCCATCGCTATTAGAGTGTCCATATTCGGAGACAGATGTACAAGTCCCCGGAAACCGCTTATGAAGAATTTCTGATTTATCACAATTATTATGCCCGAAAGCAGAAGCTGCACCAACCCCATTGCCACACAATTTCCTTCTAAAAAAGGCGGCAGCGGAAAGCCCAGCATGCCCGCTCCCATTGAAAAATACATAAGTATCAGCAAAAACACTGCCGACGCAAAAAGACGTTTTTTCAGCTTCGGCGTCTGGGTATCCTTCAGCGGGTCGCTGCCGTCAGATGATAAAGCCGCCTTTCCCTTGCTGTCCTTTTTAAGGCTCGCACCGTAGCCCGCTCTTTCTACAGCTTTTATGATCTCGGTCTCATCCGCAGTGCCCTCTACGCCCATAGAGTTTGTCAGCAGGCTGACGGTGCAGCCGGTAACTCCGTCCAGACTGCTTACAGCCTTTTCGACTCTTGCCTGACAGGCTGCACAGCTCATTCCGGTAATGTCGAATCGTTTCATTTATCCTCCTCCATCATAAGCAGCCCTTTAGTGTTTCGCTCTCTGCGGCCGGCGAGCCGCCGATCCCTTGTTCGCGCTCATAATTCACTCAAGTCGAAACTAAACCGATCGCGGCTATTACTAAGCTACTGTACGCGAGTGTTTAGTTTAAAATTTGTTTAACTTTCCCCGCGAACAGGGGAGCGGCAGCTTGCCGCCGAAACTTTTGTGTTGTCAATTCTGGAAATAAATTCTGTGCGCGAGCAGCGTAGTTTCGCCTTGTACTCAGAGCGGAGCGAACCCCGCGAATCGTCCTGTGCGGTCACGCACCGCAGGCTCTGCGCTCGTACAGGTCAATACTCCTTTTGAGAGCATTGACCTGCCGCAGATGGTTTATTCAGTTGGAGCTTTCATTATAGGTTATTGCCGAGGACTCCTGATACTCGGATTCCTCTATGGTATTTATGGCGTCATCATTGTATTGTACGGTATACTTCTGTGACAGCTCTTCATAACGCTCGTTGAAGCTGTCCTGACGCATAAGGGTATCCATTGACTTCTTCCATGTAGGCGTGTCGTCAGAACCGATATAATACATGATATGGTAGCCGAATTCCGTCTGTACTATGCCGCTGTCGCCGGGCTTTCTTGAAGCACTGAAAAGCCAGTTATCAAATGCCGCCACCATATCGCCTTGCTTTACGTTCTCATAAAGACCGCCGTTCTCCTTGGAACCGCCGTCATCGCTGTACTGCTTTGCCAGCTCTGCAAAGTGCTCCTCAGTGGGATCGTTCTTTTTCCAGTCGTTGTATACTTCGTTGGCCTTCTGGAAAGCGATCTCCATTATCTGCCCCTCTCCGCCGTATGATTTCGGCGTGAACAGGATGTGGCGCACATTTCTGGATACACTCTCGTCACGGTAAGCAGGCTTCAGCAGCAAAAATGCGGTGTAGGAATTGGTGTTCTTGATAACCGTGGAGTCAAACTCCTTCCTTGCCAGATCAAACAGCCATTTGCCGCCGTCAGACGTTACCTCATAGGGATATTTCTTCATAAGGGTACCGTTAACGGCTGTTTCAATAGCCTCCTTGACTTCTGAATCTGACATGGATGACTCTGCGCTTGAGGTGATCACATCGGGGTTATTTGTGAGATATGTCTTGACATATTTCTTGAATTCCTTTTCGGTCTTGCACTTTGCAAGATCCTCGGCAAAGGCCTTTGCCTTTTCCTCGGCAGCTGCTTGTGCCTTGCTGTCTGAGCTGTCAGAGCTGTCGGAATCTGTCGGGAACACAAAGTTGAATTTCAGGAAATCAGCATACTGGTAGCTGGTTTTGTTCTCTTCAAAGTATTTCTCATACTGCTCGTCGGTGTAGGTAAAGCTGTTGTATACATTGGTATAATACTTATTTGCAAGAGCTGTAAGCTGCAGGTAGTTTTCAAGGTCAGTCCGGGTGATACTCTCGCTGAAATGCTTTACAATATAGTCATCCACAGACTCTCCTGCGGCATTTGCGGCAGATTCAATGGAATCCATTGTAGCCTTTACATCCTCCATATCCTTGTCGTCCAGCTCAATGCCGTCCTCTCTGGCGGATTCGCACATTACAAGCACCTGTCCAAGGTATTTCTTTGTCTCGTTCATAAAGAAGTCGAACCAGGTAACGCCGCCCTCTTCATCGTAATACTGGTCTTTAAGATCCTTTGTAACGTCAAGCCCCTGATAAGAGTAGGCATCTCTTCTGTTCTCGTAATAGCTGTTGAAAAGGAAGTTGGCGATAGGGGTAGCTATCTGGAAGTGTTCGGTCTTTGCGGCAAAGTCGGTAGAGACAGGAATCTTCGTCCTGCCCTTCTCAGAACCGGAAACGATATTTGACACCGCTGTGGATTCTGTATTTTCGTTAGTCTTATTGAAAGCGCCGCAGCCTGAAGCAACTGTGGCAAGGGCAAGGGTGCCTGCGATCATTGCAGTGATCACTCTCTTTTTAAGTGATATACTCTTATTCATCATTACATCTCCTTAGTGCCTGTCCGGTATCTTGATATACTCGGGGGTTATTGGCGATCATTTTCTGACTTGGTTGTATGTCAGTCAGCATACCTTCGTTTTTCCTGTTATTCATTGGTTCCTTAACTGTCGGCCGGTACGCAGTCAAGCGGAAACCGCACACCGTCCTGCAGGTGAAGCTGACAAAGCTCTGCCGGAAATATCCGTGCAGGGGCTTTATCCGGCACATTAAAACACCCTGATAGTAATGATACCAAAAAAACCAACAATAGACAATACTTTTTCTTAAAAAAGCACATATAAAAGTTCAAAAATCGCAATTTTCCTACTTTTTGGGTAATTTTTCCCTTGGTTTCAATATTTTATTGCCCCGATAATGGTATATCATAATACAGAGGTATTGACGATTTTGAAAGTGTCGGCTAAAATAGTATAAGGGAAAATATGTATCGGAAAAACGGAGAGATGACCATGAGCAAGATCGTATCAATGAGAGCCATTGCCTGCGGGAGTGAGAGCTTTGATTTCTCGGAGCTGTTTATAAATTCAAAAGGCAAAGAGGAAACCCTGCCCATAAACGTGCTGCTGCTTGAACACAGGAAATTCGGCAATATACTCGTCAATACCGGCTGCAGCAGTCTGCTGAAAAAAAATCCTGCCGTATTCATCAGGTACAGACAAAAGCACAAGCTGAAATTTGACGACAGCGACTGCATAACAGAAAAGCTTGAAGCCGAAGGCTCTGACCCTATGATTATCAAAAAGGTAATACTCACCCACTGCAGTCCGGAATGCTGCGGCGCACTGCCGCTTCTGCCGAAATACGAGCTTATTTCAAGCGCGCAGGTGCTTTGTCTGATAAAGACCCGCGACCTTGACAGCGACATGATGAAAAGTACCATGCCCGGAATGAGCATTCCCGTAAAGGCAGGCGGTATATTCAACGGACAGACGCCGATCAGGAATTATTTCAAATGGGTCTATGACATATTGGGAGACGGCTCTGTGCTGGGCTTTGACATGCGCGGTCACAGCCGTGAGATGATGGGGCTTTACTTCCCTGAAAGCAAGCTGCTTTATGCCGCTGACGCCGCTGTGGACGAAAGAGTGCTTGACGATGAGCTTGTGCCCTCCGAAAAGCTGCTTGAGCTGCAGGCATATCCGGAGGATTACCTTGTAACTCTCTCCACTCTGCGCAGGCTGCACCGGGAATGCCCCGATATCACTGTCCGTTTTCTTCATTCCGTATCTTTCTGATGACAGTAACCTTATAAAACCGTTTATTATACTCAAAAGAGGTGATGCACTGTGTCTGATACCGTAGCAATGATAACACTGGCACTAAGGATCGCCGTGCCTGCTATCATTCTCATAATCATAATACTTTGCTTTCTTTCACTCAGCTTCGGGCGCAGAGACGAACACGCTCTTATCGCCCTTGACGACGAGGACAACAATGTAAGGTATCCGGTTCTCTTCTGGGAAAATATTCTTGGCAGAAGCCGGAATTCCGATATAAGAGTGCCCGATGCGACCGTTTCAAGAGATCACGCCGTTCTGCTAAGGCGCGAAGAGGGCTGGTTCATTACCGATACCGGCTCCAAATCCGGCGTCTTTGTAAACGGCAGGAAAACTCAGGGCAGACATCCCGTTTTTGTAGGCGATAAAATAACCGTAGGCATGACTACCCTGACCCTCAGACGTGCAGATGACCCCACAGAGGCCAATCAGCGCCTGAAGATAGCGCCGCCCAGACAGCGGAACACTGTTTCATGCAGCCTTATACTTACTATTATTACCATACTTATCGCTGTGCTTTCAGCTGAAGGTCTGCTCTGTTCCGGCAGCGGATGGGCAATGCCCCATGCTCTTATTTTCTGCGGACTTATGTGGGGGTTCTATACTGTCTCCGTCAGGTTTTTCCACAGAAAGAGCTTTGAGCTTGAGGCTCTTGCCCTTATGCTTTCAGGTACGGGAATAATCCTCAATGCCGTTCACGACCCAAAGCAGGGATATGTCCAGATAATCGCCATGATTATCGGCATACTTCTCTACTGCTTCATGCTCTGGTTCATGGAAATACCCGACAGGGTAATGAAGTGGCGCATTATCATAGCTATCCTTGCTATTCTTGGTCTGCTGCTGACACTGGCTATCGGCAAGTCACTCAACGGAGCAAAAAACTGGATCATTTTAGGGCCTGTATCCGTGCAGCCCTCGGAATTTGCAAAGATGGCACTGATATTCGTAGGCGCCTCTACCCTTGATTATCTCCAGACAAGGAAAAACCTCTTCGGTTTTATTCTTTTCATAGGCGTCTGCATAGGCATATTCTTCTTTATGAGCGACTTTGGTACGGCTCTGATATTCTTTGTCACTTTTCTTGTCATAGCCTTCATGCGCTCAGGAGACTTCAAAACAGTCATCCTCGCCATTGCGGCAGCGCTGTTAGGAGTCTTTATCATACTCTCTTTCAAGCCTTACATTGCCGAACGCTTTCAGGCATGGACCCATGTGTGGGAATACGCGGAGGACGCCGGATATCAGCAGGTAAAGACCTTCATTTACAGTGCCAGCGGCGGTCTGTTCGGTATGGGACTGACCAGAGGCTATCTGCAGTATGTATTTGCATCCGAAAGCGATCTTGTGTTTGGTCTTGCCAGCGAGGAGCTCGGGCTTATTACCGCGCTGCTGCTGAGCATTACCATCGGCGGTTTTATGATATACGCCAAGGCAGTTACCACCAGAAGCCGTTCCGCGTTCTACTCGATCGCGGCATGCACCTCCGGCGGACTGCTGGTTTGTCAGGCAGCGCTTAACATTTTTGGTGTTACGGATATTCTGCCGCTTACCGGCGTGACCCTGCCCTTTGTAAGCTACGGCGGTACAAGCATGATCGCCTGTTGGGGACTGCTCTCATTTATTAAAGCAGCAGATGAGCGCACCTACTCACAGAAAAAATCAAAAGCTCCTGCCAAAGCTCTGCCCGTTCCGTAAGGAACTGTGAAGAAATAAGTTTTAAAATTTATGCTTAGTATGATTTGTTCTGTACAAGGCACACGACCGCAGGAATACTGTCGTATTTCAAGGGAGTGTAACGCAGTACAGGGCAAATCAGACAAGCAGAAATTAAAAGTTATTGATGAACAGTTCCTAACCTGCACCTGCAAAGGATCGAAAGGAGGCTGTTACCCATGCGGAAGATCAATTCCCGATCCTTCATGATATTACTTATGACTCTCGCGTTTTTTGCGGGACTTACCTACCACACGGTAAACCTTGTGCTCCACGCCTCCCAATGGGTGGCTCAACCTACGAACTCTCATCTTACAGACGTTGACGGTCTTGAATTTGCCGGAAAGATATTTGACCGCAACGGCGTTGTTCTGGCACAAAGCATCGACAAGCAGCGCGTATACAACGAGGACGAGGATATACGGAAATCCTGCGTCCACATCGTAGGCGATGACAGCGTAAATATCGCCACCGCCGTACAGACAGTGTACCGCTCGGAGCTGACCAAGTATAACTTTACCTTTGGTCTGGGTTTGCCGGACAAGCTCAAACGCGGCAACAACATGACCCTGACCATTGATACCCGTTTGCAGAAGGCTGCCTATCGCGCACTCGGAGACTACAAGGGTGCAATGTTCTTCTACAACTACAAAACCGGCGAGATCCTCTGTATGGTAAGCACACCTGCATACGACCCCCAGGACGTTCCCGAGGACATTGAGACCAACGAAAAATATGACGGCGCATATCTCAACAGAGCTGTTTCAGCGGCATATCCGCCCGGCTCTACATTCAAATTGGTGACGGCCGCCGCTGCTCTCAAGGAAATCCCCGGCATTGAGAGCAGCACCTACGACTGTCACGGATCGGACATTGTAGGCGAGGATGAAGTGACCTGCTATGAGCCAAACGGCATCGTTGATATCAAAGAGGCTCTTGCCCAGTCCTGCAATGTATTTTTCGCCAAGCTTGCCGTTGCTCTCGGCAAGGATAAAATGACCAGCTACTCTGAAAAGATGGGCTTCAATTCCCGGCTGAGCTTTGACGGGATAACCACCGCATCGAGCATCTATGACGTTTCGGAAGCAAACGAAAACGAGCTTGGCTGGTCAGGAGTCGGGCAGTACACAGTGCTGGAGACCCCTGTAAACATGGCTATGATCAGCGCCGCCATAGCAAACGGCGGCACACCGGTAATGCCTTACTTTATCAGCACCATTGACGGAAAAATAAAAAACAATACTACCCTGGGAAATCAGATGATGGACCGTGATATTGCAGACAAGCTCTACCAGATGATGGACTATACGGTTTCATCCAACTATGGCAAAAGCTATGTCAGCGACAAGCTGGACGTCTGCGCAAAGACCGGCACAGCAGAGGTAAACAGCGAGGGTCTTGCCCACGCATGGGTCACAGGCTTCTGTAAGGACGAGGATTGTCCCATTGCCTTTGCCGCCATTGTTGAATACGGAAATTACGCCTATTCAGTGGCTATTCCCATGGTAAAGCAGGTTCTTGACACCGCCGCTGACATATATAAGAAATACTGACAGGTTCTTTAGTTTGCTCAGAATGTCCGGACACAGTCCCTGCACCCGTCAAAAAACCTGATATATTCGTCAGGAAGTCTGATGTTGGTAACTTACATGGAGCCGACAACACAGCTTTTTCAGGAAGAGGACAAAATTGACGGATAACCACACCCGTCCTTATTGATCGGACTTGTGTTAACGATTATTTTATAAGGAGGATGTGTTGATGAAAGGAAACCCTTACTCTGACCGTGACCAAGTAAACGAAATCTCTCACCTGATAAAACCGCCCTGCTGTCTGTACATGACAGCAGGGCGCTCTTTGTGCAGTGTTTCCTTAAGGAACGCTGTTTATATTTTGTTAACCGGCTTGAAATTTACGGCAAGTTGGTTTATGATATAATAAAGATATCAGAACATGTGAATTTTTTTCCCGTGTCCGGTGAAAGGGCGATATTCCGGTTACAGGATCTTGATTTGTTCTGTTATTGTCAGAAAAAATCAAGGAGGTCTTACTTTGAAAAAAATCATCAGCATCGCTTTGTCCTGTGTTCTGTCTGCACCCATGCTCCTGAGCATACCTTTTGCAGTGCAGACAAATGCCAGTGCAGCGTCTTATGGTGAGAACATCGTTAACAGCACAGAACAACCGTATACCATCACCTATGATTCCAACGGCGGAACCACTTCCATCTCTTCCCAGACCAAGAACTATGGCATAGATATAAAGCTCAGCACCATTGTACCGAAGCGTGAGGGGTATACATTCCTCGGCTGGAACACATACGCTTCGGCAGGCACTGCAAAATATCAGCCCAGCGATGTATATGACCTGAATCCGTGAAACTCTGAAAATGATAAACAGCGTTTTCGGTGGGTGTCGGGAGGGACTTTTCCGCAAAAGTCCCTCCTGACTCGCCGTCCGCAGACGGCGAAACACTTTATCATTTAAGCCCGGCAAGGGGATGAAT
>JAFTCS010000300.1 GCA_017454565.1 Clostridia bacterium | reverse complement strand
ATATTGATTTTCGGGAGCTATGTGTTATAATAGTATCAATAAATGCCTGCCTGAAATTGCGGCAGAGATAATGAGGGTGGCCGGAGTGGACATAAAGGATGAGAGAATAGACGGAGGAAAGGCGTTCGACTGGGGAAGAACGTCGGAGGATTACGCAAGGTACAGGGATATTTATCCCGATGAATTTTACAGGAGAATAACCGAAAAGGGGCTTTGCGTAAACGGTCAGCGTGTGCTTGATCTTGGTACGGGTACAGGTGTACTGCCGAGGAATATGTATCGTTTTGGCGCAAAATGGACGGGTACGGATATATCGGCCGAGCAGATAGCTCAGGCAAAAGCTATGTCCGGGAACATGGACATAGAATATTACGTCGTTTCGGCAGAGGACATTGACTTTCCGGAAAATTCTTTCGACATTATTACGGCATGCCAGTGCTTCTGGTATTTTGACCACGAGAGACTCATCCCGAAGCTTGTGCGCATGCTCAGACCCGGCGGTGTACTTTTGCTGCTTTATATGGCGTGGCTGCCTTATGAGGACAGGATAGCAGGTGAAAGCGAAAAATTAGTGCTGAAATACAGTCCAGCATGGAGCGGCGCAGGCGAAACAAGGCACCAGATATTCGTACCGGAATGCTGCAATAACGATTTTGAGCAGGTGTGCCATGAGGAATATCCTCTGAAAGTTCATTTCACAAGGAAAAGCTGGAACGGCCGCATGAAAGCCTGCCGCGGTGTGGGAGCCTCACTGACGCCGGAGGAGATAAAGAACTGGGAATGTGAACACATAAAGCTGCTTTCAGAGATAGCGCCTGAGGAATTTGACGTTCTGCACTACGGAGCAATGACAGTTCTGAAGAGCAGAAAAAACTGAAAATCCGTTGTCAATGCGGCACAGATCAAAAAATGTATTTCTCCGACGTAATTATGAAATAGTGTAACTTGCGGCTGTTTATAAAGCAGGTTGAAAAAACAGGTAAAATTGTATGAAAAAAACACAGAAAAGATATTGACTTTATTGAAATTGTGTGATATCGTTATTTAAGAGGTATTTGAAAATGGGTAAAGTAACGGTTATTACATCCGGTAAGGGTGGAACAGGAAAATCTACGGTCACGGCAGGTCTGGGTGCCGCTCTGGTAAGAAGAGGCGGCAGAGTGCTGCTGATCGACTGTGACGCAGGCATGAGAGGAATAGACCTGATGCTTGGTGTGAGCGGTGAGCTTGTTTTTGATATCGCGGATATCATCAACGGCAACTGTACTCCTGCAAGCGCGATCTATCCGTGCAAGACTCTGCCTGAACTGTATATTCTGCCTGCACCGCAGAATGTCAGGGACGAACTGAGCCCTTCGGTAATGAAGCAGCTCACGAGGGTTCTGAAGGGTTACTATGACCATATCATTATTGATTGTCCTGCAGGTATCGGATCGGGCTTTGAGACCGCCGTTGCCCCTGCCGACAGAGCCGTGCTGGTGGCAAATGCCGAGCCGCTTTCGGTAAGGAGCAGCAACAAGGTGCGGGCAAAGCTGCAGTATTGTTCAGTGAACGATATTTCTTTGATAATCAACAGGTTCAACGAGCGTAAATTCCGCAGGATGGACGCGTATCAGGATCTTGATGCCGTTATAGATGAGGCGGGCGCAAGGCTGCTGGGCGTTGTGCCGGATGACGGTGCCGCCGCTTCGGCTTCACAGAAGGGGCTTCCCATTGAGGGACGAATGAAGGCATCGTTTGCGTTTGACAGGATAGCGGCAAGGCTTGACGGAAAAGACGTTCCGCTGCTTATTGAATGACTGTCTGCAAGACAGGGGTTACATCTAAAGTTTGGGGGTATATACAATGAATATTGCATTGATAGCACATGACGCTAAGAAAGAGCTTATGGTACAGTTCTGCATTGCATACTGCGGCATTCTCAGCCGTCATACATTGTGCGCGACAGGTTCCACAGGCAAGATGGTATCCGAGGCGACAGGTCTTGAGATACAGAAATTTCTCAGCGGCTCCCAGGGCGGAGATCAGCAGATCGCCGCAAGGATAGCTTTCAATGAGATAGATATGCTCATTTTCCTCAGAGATCCGCTTGATCCAAAGCCGCACGAGCCTAATGATATGAATTTGCTCAGACTGTGCGATATGCACAACATACCTGTGGCTACAAATATTGCTACCGGTGAGGTGCTCATCCACGGACTTGAAAGAGGAGACCTTGACTGGCGTAATATCGTCAGGTCATGACAAAGCTATAATATATGATACGGCAGGGGGCACCCTGCCTTTTTGTATTTGTAAATGATGTCAGCATGTTTTATTTCTGGCTTTTGACATTTACCATTCCGGGCTATGCACTGTGTGTTGACATCCGGTGTACTGTCGTGATAAAATGTATTCGTGTAATGATGTGGCACATTGCGGTCAATATGAGGAGAGGATATTTATGGAAACCAAAGCAACTGTTAATATTCTGGGAACCTGTATTTCGAGGGATACGTTTTCGACTCACCCGAATGACGGCGGGTATAAGGTGCTGAAATATGTCCATGAGTTTGAGCCGTTCCATTTCGTGTGTAAGGGACTGGAAATAGACAAGCAGAAATATGACGCATTTGACGTGTCTGATAAGATAACAAATTTCAGAAAGCGCTGTATGTACCTTGACGCAACAAAAAAGGTCATGGACTATATAAAGGAAGCCGAGTCCGATTATCTTGTGATAGATTCCGCGCTGTTCAGGATAACAAGCATGAGGTGGGGGGATACTATTGTCTGCGTGAGCAGTCACAGACAGAAATTTTTTGAGGCGCTTCATAAAAAAGGCATTTTAAAAGAAAAATTTGAAGAGATCGTATATGTACCGAATGAGGAGTTTGAGGAACGTCTTGAAGACTTTGCACAGGAGGTCCTCAAAATATATCCGCCTGAAAAGATAATACTGGTTGAGGTGCGCGGCGTTTTTGCAAATTTCGACGGTGAAAATATTTCCGCTTTCGAAAATATTGATGATATTAATAAAAAAAATGAACGCATCGCTGTTGGCTTTGATGTGATGAAAAAGAAGCTTGCAGGGTGTCATATAATCCCTGTACTCGATGCTGCTGTGGCTGATATGAACCACTGGCTCGGACCTGCAACTTTTCACTATACAAAAGAGGTTTACGATTATCAGTATGAGTGCATCAATGTTATAAATGAAAAACTGCCGCGGGATGAAGAGGAACGCAGGATCAGAGAGCTGCAAAGGAAGTATACGGAGTATTATTATAAAACGTTTTTTAATGGGATATCATCCGCCTTTGCCGAGAGCAATCGTGATAAGAACCGCGAGATCATCCATGAGAGGCGGAGAAAAGAGCATGCTGAAATGCAGGCGGATCTCCTTCTGGAAATTGCATTGAACGCAAAGAACGCAAGTGCGCCGGCTGATATTGGAATAAAAACTGCTGTCGTTTACGGCTGGACAAGGGTGAGCGAGCTTGTATTGAAGCTGCTTGCGGATAACGGAATAAAACCGGTGGCGGTCATGGAAAACATGGACGAGAAAAGGGTTGGCGAAAAATATATCAGCGGCGGGCTGCCTGTTTTGAAAAGGGGGATCGGAACTCCCAAGGCAGACTGCGTTATTGTGTGCGACCTGATAAGTTCGGACAGGATCATGTCCAGACTGAAAGGAACTCTGGATATTCCTGTTTACACGGCGAGGGAATTTGCAAAGTTGGTAAAAGCATTATAATGAATTCAAAAGCAAAGACGGTGGCTGCTGTCTTTGCTTTTTTATATAAAAGTTTTGCAGCCGGAGCGAAAGCCGCGCATCCGAAAATCTGACAGCGGCCTGAAAGAAGCTCAGTTGTTGCCAGAAAACAGCCAAAAAATACAAACTGTAAACGGAAAGAGGGACGTCAGAGGGGAAAAAGGTAATAAAGTATACAATTTGTAGAAAGGGAAAAAAGATTGAAAAAAGGT
>JAFTCS010000024.1 GCA_017454565.1 Clostridia bacterium | reverse complement strand
TTGCCGTCATATGCAAAGTGAACGTCCTTAAAGGAAATATCGCTGTGCTCCGTGGTCTGCGCAGGATCGGTGACATCAAGGGCTTTTTCCTCTTTAAGTTCTTAAGTTCTGACAGCTTTTCTACGCACTGATTTATCCTCGCCATGCTGATGGCGAACACGAACAGTTGCATTATCGGCTCGTAGACCTGCAAAGCTGCCAGCAGACACATGATGTAGTAAAACGGAGTTACCTCGCCTGTTGACAGCAGCTGTGCGCCCACACCCATGACGATGCTTATGCCCAGAAACAGTATGGCTCTGCCGTACATCGAGACTGCGCCGCCCGCCTTTTCCTGCCGCTTGGAATCGTCCCGCAGCTTGGCAAAGCTGTTTTTCAGCCCCTCAAAGGTGCTGCCTGTGCGGTCATAGGCTTGCAGTGTGGTTATTCCTCCTGCATACTCGATAACGTTCGCCACAGTCTACTGCTGTATTGCGATAAGCTCGGCACTTGTGTGGGCGACACGTCTGTAGCTTATCACCGCAAAGGGAATATCAAGGGGGATCACAATGAACATCGCAAGCGTCATCTTAACATTGAAAATACTAAGCTCTACAAGCGCTATGATCATCCTTATGAGTATGACGGTGCCGTTTGCCACAACACTTGAGGACAGATTTTCTATCTCCTCATAATTGCGCATCATCAGCGTTGAAAGCTCACCTGCATCATGTGTGGCAAAATACCCCATGGGCAGAGTTTTCAGCTTGTCGCCTATACGCAGCTTTTCCTCCTGCTGTGCCGAAACGTGCCCCACGCAGATATCAAGGTATGATCTTCTTCTGACGATCGCATAGAAAAAAGTCTGTGCGGTCAGTACACCTACCAGCACCCAGAACGGCTTTTGCTCATAGGCTGATGTACTGTCAAGTATGGGCGCTAAAAAATAGTATACAGCTATCATCAGTACACTGGACAGAATAGACGCCACAAAGCTGTCAAGAAAAAGCCACGCTATGAATTTTGTGTATTTTCCGCTGTCACCGTAGGTGATAATGTTCCACCATTTTGCAAGTTTTTCACGCTTCTTCATACTTCTCCTCCTTTCTCATAGTCCAGCTGTCGCGGCGCTCGTTGGCACTCACCATATCACGATAGAGCGAACAGCTCTCCATAAGCTCACCGTGCTTTCCTGCTGCTTCGAGCCTGCCCTCTTTCATCACAAGAATGTTGTCTGCATTCTGAATGGTCTTTAGTCTGTGGGCTATCATTATTACTGTTTTCCCCTTTGAAAGCCGTGAGAATGCCTCCTGTATCTTAGCTTCGTTCTCGGCGTCCGCATAGGCTGTGGCTTCGTCCAGAACAACTATCGGTGCATTTTTCAGTATCGCCCTTGCTATGGCGATACGCTGCTTTTCGCCGCCCGAAAGCCCTATGCTGTCTGCGACCACCGTCTTGTAGCCCTCGGGCAGAGCTTCGATAGTCTCGGCTATATTTGCAGCTTCCGCAGCAGCCTTGACCTCTTCAAAGGTCGCAATGTCGTTACCCATTCTGATGTTATTTTCAATGGTGTCGTTAAAGATGAAGGAATCTTGAAAAACATATGCAATGTTCTTCACAAGCTCAGAGTGTGTTACCTCTCTGATATCCACCCCGCCTATTTTTATAGTGCCCTCGTTCACCTCATAAAAATGCAGCAGAAGCTGTGCAATGGTAGATTTTCCTCCGCCCGAAGGACCTACAAGAGCATTGCAGCTGCCTTGCGGTAAGCGTACGCTAACTCTACTGCAAGCTTTAATGCCGCTGCCCGGATAAGTAAACGACACTTCATCAAATTCAATATCAAATTTCGTAAGCTGCCTGCCTTCACCGATGAGGGTTATCTCAGGCTCTTCCAGCAGCTCGTCAATGCGCTTTAAGCCCACGTTTATCTTGGTGCTGTCGATAGAAACATTCATCATATTTTCCAGTGGCTCTTTAAGTCCTGCACATATCACCAAAAAGAAAAGGATCTTTGGCAGCACCTCGGTATAGCTTGCAGAATTGTTCAGCATGATTATCGCCGCCGGCAGCAGAAACAGCACCTGCGCCCCAAAGAAAGCGTAATACAGCCCCATGCCGTTAGCGTTGTAGTATGCCGTGTCGTGTACTGCTTTGGTGAAGCTATTAAGGTCGGTCTCGTACCGCTTAAAGGCGTTCTTTGTCCCGCCGAATATCTTGATGACCGACATACCGTGAATGTACTCGATTATAGTGCCCTCCATTTTTGCCTTGCTGTCAGCCATATTCTGCTGATGCTTTGCGCCGTCGGGCTTTTTCAGCGCTATGGCAAGTATCACAAATGAGCATATTATGGGCAGCAGCGACACCAGCGTCAGCCGCCAATCCACTATGAACAGCACAATGATAGTCAGCAGTGGAGTTGCGATAGCTGCAGCCACCTCACACATAGAATGGGCTATAAATATCTCGATCTGCTCCACGTCCTCAATGAGCAGCTTCTTGATCGAGCCCTGTGTGTTTGAGGTGTAATATCCCGATGATATCCGTCCCATCTTCTCCATCAGTTTCATTCGCAGTTCATAGAGGATGTCGAATGCCGCCCCGTGGGAAAGCATAGCCGAAGCATAGGCGCACACGCCGTAAAGCACTGCGCTGACGGCGGTTATGATCACAAGTGTCCTGACCTCTGAGAAGGCAAAGTTCCTGCCCGAGGAATAGCTTTTAATCAGCCTTTTGAGTATCTCATAAATCGTAAAATAGGGCACTGTCTTGAAAACACTTGACAGCACTGACAGGGTGCAGGCTGCGGTCAGTCCAGCTTTCTTTGTGCTCGCCAACTCCATCAGACGGGCAAAGCCCTCTTTTTTCTTTGTTTCCTTACTCATTTCCTTCCTCCTTAAAAACGCAGCCGAAAAGCAGATCAAACAGCTTATCCTGTGTATGCTGATAGCCGCTTTCGTGGAGCATAGAACGGTTCTCGGCGGTAAGCGCCAGTATTTTCAGCAAATTTGACACCACAGCATATTCCACATCTTCCCTCACCCCGTCAAACATAGCAAACAGCCGCTTCAGGGTCTCAGTTTCCTCATCTATATCAGCCTCGGTCTTCTCGTGGCTTGCGTCTGCCAGCTTTTTCTCGTCCTCGGGTGTCAGGTACTGATACACGCTGTCATTGTTATTGATTATCGCCTTAAGCACCTGCTTGCTCTCGTCCGCTGTCAGCCTTTCCCGCCCGTCCAGCATTTCAGCTACTGCCTGCCAGAAGCGGCTGCGGTTGAATTCGATGAGCTGTATAACAAAGTCCTCCTTCGACATGAAGAAGTTATAAAAGGTGCTTTTGCCTATCCCCGCCGCAGCGGTTATCTTTTCAACCGACATATGGGTCATGCCGTGTTCCTTCAAAAGCTCCAGCCCCGAAAAGAACATCTTTTCCTTTAGATTCTCCTTTTCGGCTATTGAAAATATCTTTGGTGACATCTTATCCTCCTTTAGACTATATTTTAAATTTAAGCGACTAAAAATATAATAACAGTCGCTAAATGGTATTATATCACATTCCCGGGTGTTTGTCAAGAGGAAAAATTAATTGCACACTACGGGTATAGCGAGAGGACGCAGACCACTCTATGTCATCTTTTCCGTTCGCCACTCACATCACAAAAGCCCGCAGATACGGGATTTCACGGCTTTCGTAAGCTTACGAAGGCTGTGTGTTTTGTGGATTTTTGCTTTTCGCCTTTACCAAACGCCGCTGACAGGGGCGTTTGGAGTTTCATCTTTTTGATATGATCTTAGTTTCTGTCCTATATATTTTGCTGAGCTCCACTTGACATCTCTGCAAAAATAATATATAATAAATCATAGTATTATAATAGTAAACCTTGCAGATGAAAACTGAATAGGCATCTGAAAAGAAAAAATCAGGGCTATGCCTTCCGTACACGGTCACGGAGGACATAGCCCTTTCCTTATGCTATGATTATATCAGTCCTGAATCTCCTGCATCATAGTTGCACCGTCCTTGAAGCCGACTTTGTAGGCAGCTCTCTTCTCAGCGACGGCGGTATCGCTCACACAGTCGAGGAGCTTGTGAAACACATCAATCTGCTCCTC
>JAFTCS010000023.1 GCA_017454565.1 Clostridia bacterium | reverse complement strand
CCTTCATCAGGGCAAGCTATAAGCAGCCCAAAAGGAAGGCGGTGATAACATGAGCAAAAAATCAAAGAGGAACACCCGCACACAAACTGCCGGAGATACACCCTCTATTCCTGATTATAACGCATGAAGGGAACATCTGACCTATCCCTTCGGCTGAGCATCAGGTCATACCGAATGCAAAGGGCAGAAGCTCGCGGAGTGTGCATAAGCGGTAGTCCGTAACAGAACGCGCAATGATAACCATAAGGTCGCCGGAGCAGTGCTCATAAAGAACCTGCCGGCATATTCCGCAGGGTGTACAGTAGGAGCCGAGAATATCAATACGGTCAGCGCTGCCGCCGACAATGGCAATGGCTGTAAAATCCGAAGCACCCTCGGAAACGGCTTTGGCTATTGCAGTCCTTTCGGCGCATATTCCCGCAGGATAGGACACGTTCTCCACGTTCACACCTGTGTAGACATTGCCCTTTGCATCCAGCAGAGCCGCGCCCACCCTGAATTTAGAGTATGGCGCATAGCTGTTTTTTCTTGCGGAAAGCGCCTGCTCTATCAGATCAGTTATCGTTTTTTCTTCCATGGCCTTACTCGCTTACAACAATTGTTCCCTGTGGAGTATCCTTGATGGTTATTCCCCTTGCCTTCAGCTCGTCACGGATACGGTCTGCTTCAGCCCAGTTCTTGTTCTTTCTGGCCTGAGTGCGCTGCTCAATGAGTGCCTGCACATCATCGGCTACCTCATTCTTTTCAACGTAGAGCAGACCGAGCACATCCGCAAGCTCCTTGTAGAGTGCAAGTGCGAAGTCACAAAGCTCCTTTGAGGGAGCAGTCTGCGGGTTCACGTTGGTGTTGATATCGCGCGCAAGCTCAAAAAGGGCAGTTATAGCATCGGCGGTATTGAAATCGTCCTCCATAGCGTTGATAAAGTCGGTCTTGTGGGTGAGCAGAAGCTCTTTCACCTTTTCCTCGCCGTCCTTGAGTATGCCCTGAGAGTTCTTTGCAAGGAACTCAAGATCTTCACGGCAATGGTAGAGCCTGTCACGAGCCGCCCTGCACTGCTCTATTATTTCAATGGAATAGTTGATGGGGCTGCGGTAGTGTGACGAGAGCATCAGGTAGCGTATAGGCTCGTAACCGAATTTTTCAGCCACCTCACGGACGGTGAAGAAATTATTCAGAGATTTTGACATCTTCTTGTTGTCAACATTGATATAGCCGTTGTGCATCCAGTAATTTGCAAAGGTGACGCCGTTGCAGCACTCGCTCTGTGCGACCTCGTTTTCATGGTGCGGGAAAATAAGATCCTGTCCTCCGCAGTGGATATCTATAGTCTCGCCTAAATAACGCTTTGCCATGGTAGAGCACTCAATGTGCCAGCCGGGTCTGCCCTGACCCCAGGGAGAATCCCAGTAAGGCTCACCGGGCTTTGCGCCCTTCCAGAGAGCGAAATCCATCGGGTCCTCCTTGGTCTCGCCTATCTGTATCCTTGCGCCGGCCTCCAGATCGTCAAGAGGCTGATGCGAGAGCTTGCCGTACTCCTTGAAACGGTTGGTGCGGAAATACACATCACCGTACTCGGTGGAATATGCGTAACCCTTTTCTTCAAGAGTCTTTACCATGTCGATTATCTGACTGATGTTTTCGGTCGCTCTCGGGTGAACAGTGGCTTCACGCACGTTCAGACCCTTTGCATCCTTTTTGTACTCAGCAATGTACTTTTCGGAGACGGTTACATAGTCGCTGTTTTCCTCGTTTGCGCGTCGGATTATCTTGTCGTCGATATCCGTAAAGTTCTGAACGAAGGTTACTTTATAGCCGCGGTACTCAAGATACCTGCGAAGTGTGTCAAACACGCATATAGGCCTTGCATTGCCTATGTGGATAAAATTGTAAACGGTAGGTCCGCAGGCGTAGATCTTCACCTCACCGTCAGTAATAGTCCTCAGCTCTTCCTTTGTTTTTGACATTGTGTTATAGATCTTCATAGCTTTCTCCTTTTCTGTTTTATCATATATATTAGGCATACCGCCTGATAAACATTGTCATTTCCTGTTTTCCGAGAGTGTGAGAACAAGCTTTTTCAGCTCGTCGATCTCTTCCTCCATCTCCTTTATCTTCTGGGCAACAGGGTCGGTAACGTGTATCTGGTCAAGATCAGTGCTCACGGTCGGCTTTACGCCGTTCACCCTGACTATCCTCGCCGGCACACCGACTGCCGTTGCATTGTCCGGAACCTCAGTGAGCACCACTGCGCCTGCTGCAATTCTGGCATTGTCGCCCACGCGAAAAGGCCCCAGCACCTTTGCACCCGAACCCACAAGCACATTGTTGCCCAGCGTCGGGTGACGCTTTCCGTGATCCTTGCCTGTGCCGCCGAGAGTCACATTCTGATATATTGTACAGTTGTCGCCTATCTCAGCAGTTTCACCTATTACCACACCCATTCCGTGGTCAATGAACAGTCCCTTGCCTATCTTAGCTCCGGGATGGATCTCAATACCCGTTTTATGCCTTGCTCTCTGGGAAATAAACCTTGCAACAAACTTCATGTTGTGCCTGTAAAACCAGTTGGCGCGCCTGTATGCCTTAACAGCCTTATATCCGGAATAAAGCAGACGTACTTCCGCCCTGCTCCTTGCCGCAGGGTCACGCTCCATGATAGAATCTATTTCATCATGTTTTTTCTTTCCCACTCCCATAAACTCCTTTCCACAGAAAATGCCGATATATATAACAAAACGCCCCGAAAGCCCTATAAGAAAGGCTTCCGGGGCGCAATAGCTGCACGGTCCCACCCGAGTTCGACAGCGCACTGCTGTCCTCATTTGCCGGTAACGGAGGCTGCCGTACAGTAATACTCTGTCTTCCTACTGTAAGCTCCAAAGTGCATTTCACGGAGGTTCTGCATAACGCCCTTCCAGCAAACGGGCGTCTCTCTGGATGCTTCCCATCCGGTACTTCTCTTTTTCACAGCTTTTACATATATCTATCATATTATACACTATATCTGCGGGAAATGCCACACCTGAAAGAAAAAATTTTTTTCTTATTTGGCGTTCTTTATGAACTCAAAATTCTGACTGATGTAAATGACTCCCGAAATAATGGTGAGCACCACCGATATCCACAGCAGGGTCTGACCAATTATATTGAACCACAGCGAAACGGCCGCAGGGTCGGCAAACTGTATTATTTCCATAGTGGAAAGCTCCATGATGTACTGCAGCAGCATGACCACAAGGACTGCAACTATCTGACTTACAGTTTTCAGCTTGCCCCATATGTTGGCTGCCACCACCTTGCCCTTATCCGCAGCCACCAGCCTGACTGATGTGACTGCAAATTCTCTTGCTGCGGTTATAATAAGCACCACAGCACCTGTCAGACCAAGCTGTATAAAGCAGGCAAGAGCCGAAAAAATCATTATCTTATCCGCCAGAGGGTCGGCAAATTTTCCGAAATCAGTGACCATATCATGCTTTCTTGCGATCTTGCCGTCAAGATGGTCGGTATATGCCGCCGCCGCAAAAATAATCAGGGCTATGAGATAATGGTGAGGTATCATAGTCATAAGCAAAAAGAAAACATAAAAGGGTACCAGTATCAGTCTGAGCATTGTCAGCTTATTTGGCAGGTTCATTTGATATCATCCTTTCGGATACGAATTGGTATTTTGGGCATTTATCTGCAAAAGCCCATGATGTCACAGTCAAGGGTGTCGGTTATCTCGACCTTTACTACATCGCCGATCTTCGGTTTCTCTCCCTCTGTCACAAAAAAGACCTTTCCGTCCACCTCGGGAGCATCCGCCTTGCTTCTTCCGAAGAAGCATTCGCCTATCCTGTCAAATCCCTCGCAGAGCACGTTTATCGTCCTGCCGATCATATTCTTTGCATGCTCGGCCATGATAAGCTGCTGCTGCTCCATGATGATCTCCTGACGGTGCTTCTTTGTGTCTTCGTCTATCTGGTCGGCCATCCTTGCTGCAGGAGTATCCTCCTCAGCTGAATAAGCAAAGCAGCCCAGACGCTCGAACTTCATTTCATTTACAAATTCGGCAAGCTCCTCAAACTCTTCCTTTGTCTCTGACGGGAATCCTGTCATAACCGTTGTGCGCAGAGTAACCCCCTTTATCCTTTCACGAAGCTTTTTGACAAGCGCACTCAGACTTTCTCTGTTGCCGCGGCGGTTCATAAGCTTTAATATCCTGCCGTTGCAGTGCTGCATCGGTATGTCAAGATATTTCAGCACCTTATCCTCCTTTGCAAAAACATCAATAAGCTCCTCCGTTATCCTCTCGGGATAGCAGTAAAGAACGCGTATATACTGCACCTCTTCAATTTTGCAAAGCTCTGTAAGCAGCTTTGCAAGCTGAGGCTCGCCTTTAAGATCCTCTCCGTAGCGCGTGGTGTCCTGTGCCACAAGGATAATCTCCTTTACACCCTTTGAGGCAAGCTCCTTTGCTTCAAAAAGTATCTCCTCCATAGGTCTGCTGCGGAACTTACCCCTTATCATAGGTATGGCGCAGTATGTACATTTATTATCGCAGCCCTCTGCTATTTTGAGATAAGCATAGTAGTAGGGTGTTGAACGTATCCTGCTGCCGCAGAGCTGAAGTAAGGTCTTATCAGGGAATATCTCCTGCTTGTTTCCGGCAAGAACGTCCTTTACGATCTCTGCAATACGGCTGTTGGCGCCTATGCCCACCACGGCATCCACCTCAAAAAGCTCCTTCATTACCTCTTTCTGGTACCTTTCGGCAAGGCAGCCGGTTACGATTATAGCCTTTATCCTGCCCTCTTTTTTCAGGCTGGCAAGCTCCAGTATCTCGTCAATACTCTCCTGCTTTGCGTCCTCTATAAAGCCGCAGGTGTTTACTATCACCACATCGCTGAGTGCCGGGTCAGCAACTATCTGATAGCCGGCATCCTTCAGTGTATAAAGCATCATCTCGGCGTCAACTCTGTTTTTGGCGCATCCGAGACTCACCATTCCTATTCTCTCTTCCATTTCTTTTCCTCCTGAAAAACGACAATAAGACGAATAACCCTCCTGATTTTCACGGAGTTTATTCGTCATCGTCACAATATTCACTCATTGCGTTCTTGATATCATACCACTTATACCCCCTTGTGCGCAGGGAATTGACCGTCCGGTTTCTTCCCTTTTCATCGCCCAACTGGCGCGCGTATTTTGTCTCAAGAAGCGCCTTGATCTGCTCACATGGGTCAGCTTCGATTTCTTCAAGCACCTCATCGGCAACATCCCGGTCAATGCCCTTTTTCATCAGCTCAAAAGCTGCTCTTTCACGGGAAAAATGTTTTTTCCGGATAAGCTGCTCGGCATACTCCCGGGCATATTTTTCATCGTCAATCAGACCAAGCTGATTCAGACGGTCAATAGCGGCCTCGGCTGCATCCTCACCGAAAAGAGGCACGAGCTTGTCTCTCAGCTCCTTTTCGGTGCGGCTGCGGTATTCAATGAGGTAAAGTGCCTTTTCCTTTGCCCGGCTGAGCTTTGAAGCTTCAAGAAGCTCATACAGTTCATCATCCGTGATCTCACTGCCGGTTTTGAAGCCTTTTGACGCAAGCGTCAGGGTATCCACGCTCACTGCGTACTCACCGTCAATGTACAGCGCGGTCATACCCTTTTTTCGTTCCTCTGCCGCTGTTATCAGCATATCATTCCTCAACCATTATGTCAATATCAGAGTTTGAAGTTCTTGGTTCCACAGGCTCATCCGGTATCGGCATATCCTGCTCGATTTCCTGCTCTGCATCGTCATTTGCTGCGTCTTTACCCTTGCCCTTGCCTTTTGTGGACTTCGACACCTTTGCAAACGTAAATTTGTCTTTGTTCGCCAGCACCTCTTCCTCTATCTTCTTGGCAATTTCCGGATTATCCTTCAGATATATCTTCGCATTGTCACGGCCCTGAGCTATCCTGTTGCCGTCATAGGAGAACCACGCGCCGCTCTTCTTGATGATGTCAATACTCACCGCAAGATCAAGAAGCTCGCCTATCCTTGAAATGCCCTGACCGTACATGATATCAAACT
>JAFTCS010000299.1 GCA_017454565.1 Clostridia bacterium | reverse complement strand
CTGGAGCTGACACCGGAGGAAGAAAAGCGGCAGGCGTTTTTGAAGAAAGAACGCGCCCGCAGCCGTGAACGCTACCAAAAGCTGAAATCCGGCGAGCGCGTCGTAGGTGTTCCCATCAAGCTGACCTGTAAATGCTGCGGAAAAGAGTTTGAGGCCAAGAGGTCAAATAAACTGTTCTGCGGAGCCAACTGCAGAGCAAAGTATTACCGCCAGCAGGCCGCCGAAGAACGGAGCCGGGAATGTGTCTGTGGCTACTGCGGCAAGGCCTTTATTGCCACAAGGCGGGATAAGAAATTCTGCTGTGAAGACTGTCGTTATAAGGCTCAAATCAGACGGCAGTGTGAGCGGAAGGCAGAGAAAAGAAAACAGGAAACCGTTGTCCCAGAGGATAACGTAGAACAGAAAACAGCATAAATGACGCTTACGGGCGGCTTGCAGAAATCTATTCTGTGAGCCGTCTTTTTTGCGTCCCAAAATCATTTTACAGCCGCTTAGCGGCAGAAAGGAACGATATGAATTTTTACACCACCAACAAGCCCGTAATCATCGGCATTGACCATGGCTACGGCAATATCAAAACGGCGCACACCTGCTTCAAGACCGGTGTGGCAGCCTATGATAAGGAGCCGACCTTCAAGAGCAATCTGCTCATTTATGAAGGCCGCTTCTATCTTATTGGAGAAGATCATAAGGAATTTCTGGCAGACAAGATGATGGACGAGGACTATTATATCCTCACCCTTGCTGCTATCGGCAGGGAGCTGAATATCCGTCAGCTTTCATCTGCCCGTGTTCATCTGGCAGTCGGTCTGCCCCTTACCTAGGTAAGCGAACAGAAGGACGAGTTCCGGGCATATCTTCTGAAAAATGAAATGGCGGATTTTAATTTCAGAGGCAAGGACTATCATGTGGAGTTTGCCGGAGCCGATGTGTTCCCGCAGGGCTTCTCTGCTGTTGCAGACAGACTCCGGGACTTCAAGGGCGTCAATATGCTCTGCGACATCGGAAACGGCACCATGAATGTCATGTATATCAATAACGGGAAGCCTGTTCCCAGCAAGTGCTTTACCGAGAAATACGGCACACACCAATGTATGCTTGCCGTCCGAGAAAGCCTGATGCAGAAGTTCGGCACCGCCGTGGATGATTCGGTGATCGAAAACGTTCTCCGCTTCGGCACGGCTGACATCGGAGAAAAATATCTTGCCGTGATCCGCAGCACCGCCACGGAATATGTGTCCGGCATTATGCGCAGGCTCCGCGAGCATGAATACAATCCGGAGCTTATGCGCCTGTATGTCATGGGCGGCGGGAGCTGCCTTGTCCGTAACTTCGGAGAGTATGACAAAGACCGCGTGACAATCAATGACGACATCTGTGCTACGGCAAAAGGCTATGAGGCCCTTGCTGCTCACAGTCTTCGCAAGGCTGGTGATCCGGCATGAGCAACCTTTTTACGACCACGCTCCGCTTCAATCTGAACCGTGAGGATGACCGCAGGGCTCTGGAAAATCTCAGAAGCGCAGACGGATACAGCTCCTACAGCCGAGCCGTGATCTCTGCTGTCAACGACCACTTTCCCCGCAGAGAAAGGATGAAGGATGACCCGTATCTGGAAACGCGGGAAAAGGAGGATGCTTTCCTTCGGCGAGTACAGGAAACTATTGAAAAGAGCCTGTCCGCCGCTCCCGCCTTGCAGCTTGCACAGCTTTTTCAGAATGTGCAGCCGCAGGCAGCACCGCAGGAAATGTCGCCGGAGGATGACGAGAACTTTGACGCGGCAATGGACTTTATTAACAGCTTGTAAAATCAAATTGAATTCCGGGACTTCTATTGACAATATATCGGTTGACCGTTATAATAATAGCAAAGGCAGGTGAATCATCATGACAATACAGGAGATGCTGAAAGAAAACAATATGTCCGTTTACAAACTGTCAAAGGCAAGCACAGTTCCCTATGCAACATGTAATGATATTGTAAGCGGCAAAGCTCAGCTTGAAAAGTGTAGTGCAGAAACTGTGTATAAGATTGCACAGACACTGAATGTCTCCATGGAGTCGATCCTCGCTCCGTGTTTTGTCAAACGAAGCAGTTTTGAAAACTTCAAAAGCACGATATGCCACCGCGTGAAGGAGCTGGGCGATATTGATTTCATTATAGATACTTTGGAGAGCCAGGATATCCGTATGTATTTTGAGCGGAAATGGTATCCGGAAAGTCTGTATCTGCTTGCCATGCTCGATTATATCAGCAGAGAAAATGACGTTCCTCTTTGCGACGAATATGACGATCTTCGCCGGTGCAAACTGGAAAAAACCATATACCCGTCAAGTGTCCTTGCTATGTCGGCGGCATCTAAAAAAGATGATGAGTTAAGGCATGCCGAGGTAATGGCAATTCCGGAATTCAAACGTTTCAACATTATCGAAAGTGAGGTAAGAAATGTCATCTGAAAAACAAATTGAATTTACCAAAGAGAATATAAACACCTATCTGAAAGAAGTTGCAAAGGAATACAGGAAACAGATCGGCAAGAACATGCCCGCCGAGATGATTCTGATCGGCGGAGCTTCCATTCTTGTTAATTATGGAT
>JAFTCS010000298.1 GCA_017454565.1 Clostridia bacterium | reverse complement strand
CCTGCCTGAGAAAGCAACCTTTCTGCCGTATTTCTGGGCACAGTCAAGTATCTGCTGTATCCTGCCAAGATTTGAAGCAAAGGTCGCTATTATGATACGGCTCTTTTCGGCAGCCTTGAAGAGCAGATCAAAGGTGTGAGCCACCTTCTGCTCTGTCATGGTATAGCCGGGACGCTCTACATTGGTGGACTCAGCCATCAGAGCAAGAACTCCGCTTTTGCCAAGCTCAGCAAAACGCGCAAGGTCGATCATGCCGCCTGTAGTCGGTGTGCAGTCGATCTTGAAGTCGCCGGTGTGGACAACGGTACCCGCCGGTGTGTGGATGGCAATTGCTACTGAATCGGGAATTGAATGATTGACGTGTATGAACTCTATTGACATGCAGCCAAGCTTGATCCTTTGTCCGGGAAGGACGGTGTTGAGCTTGATCTTGCCGGTAAGATTGTGCTCCTTGAGCTTGCTTTCGACCAGACCGAGGGTAAGCGGCGTACCGTAAACGGGCAGATTGACCTTCCTGAGCAGATAAGGCAGAGAACCGATGTGATCCTCGTGACCATGAGTCAGTACAACGCCCTTTATCTTATCCTTGTTCCTCTCAACGTAGGTGAAATCCGGGATAACAAGATCAACACCCAGCATGTCTCCGTCAGGGAATGCCATGCCGCAGTCCAGAAGGAACATATCTCCGTCACAATCGAATAAGGTGATGTTTTTTCCGATCTCGTTGAGTCCTCCTAAGAATGTGACCTTGACGGAATGCTCGGACGCATTGTTGTAGCGGCGTTTCGGCTGGTAGTCGTTTTGCCTTGTATAGCCGTTCCTTTTGTTTCTTTCAGGCTGGATCTCCGCAAGCACCGGCCTTTCCTGAGGTCTGCGCGGAGATGACAGCATCTCGCTGCCGATTGCCTGATCTGCAGGCTTGAAATGTGACCGTGACTGCTGGAACTTCTTTCCAGCGGGACGACCCGGTGATACTTTTTTGTGCCACGCCCTGCCGTTGCCCGGAAATTTTGAGCCTGAATCACCCTTGTTTCCGTGATTATTTGGCGCGAACTTTCTGTTAAATTCTGATAGCACTACGATTTTACCTCCAGTTTCGTAATTTTGAATAGATTTTTTGTGATAAGTTGATGATTTATTACGTTCCTCACAATGCAATAAATCTTTTTCCGAACACAACTATATAGACTATTTTACTCCCTCAACATGATTATGTCAATAAAATATTTTATTCTGTCAGGAGAATCAAAACCGATCTCCGCTTGATTTATGATAAATATAGTGTATAATATTTTTATCAGATTATCAGGCGGGGATGGAAATATGTTCAGAGATGTTACAAGAAAAAAACAGAAGCTCTCACCGGAGGAATGCGTTGAAATATTGAAAAACGAAAAAAGGGGTGTTCTGTCGGTGACAGGCGATGACGGCTATCCATACGGTCTGCCCATAAACCACTATTATGATGAAGATGACGGAAAACTATATTTTCACAGCGGAAAGACCGGACACAAAATCGATTCTATAAATAAATGCGATAAGGCTTCTTTCTGTGTATACGACAGCGGGTTTAAAAGACCCGGAGAGTGGGCGCTGAATATCCGCAGCGTCATTGTTTTCGGCAGAACGGAGATCGTTGCCGACCATGAGAAAGCTCTTGAAATAAGCGTCAGACTGAGCCGCAAGTTTACCGATGATGAGGATTATATTCAGAACGAGGTAAAGCATTTTGGTGCAGGTGTGCTTGTGTTTGCCCTTGTACCTGAGCACATTACCGGAAAAATAGTGAATGAAGCATAAGTGAGGAAAGAAATAATGAAAAAAATAGAAATGTTCACAGACGGAGCATGCAGCGGCAATCCCGGGCCGGGAGGCTGGGGAACTATCCTGAGATACAACGGCCATGAAAAGGAGCTTTCCGGCGGTGAAGCGCAGACCACCAACAACCGCATGGAGATGATCGCGGTTATCGAAGGTCTGAAAGCACTGAAGGAGCCTTGCGAGGTATATCTTACCAGTGACTCCCAGTATGTCTGCAACGCTATAACTAAAGGCTGGGCGCGGAACTGGAAGCGGAACAACTGGATAAAGAGCGACAAAACCAAAGCGAAGAATCCTGAGCTGTGGGACGAGATGCTCACGCTGCTTGACAGGCACAAGGTGATTATCAACTGGGTCAGAGGACACAACGGTCATCCCGAAAACGAGCGGTGTGACCGTCTGGCAGTAGCCCAGTCAAAAAAATACTCCGGGAGCAAATGATCATATATAGTATTATTATCATGTAATACTAATATCATATTTAGTAATGGACAAACAATAAAGTTTCGCCAGCCTTTTCAAAGGCTGCGGG
>JAFTCS010000297.1 GCA_017454565.1 Clostridia bacterium | reverse complement strand
TGCCGCCTTTGAAAAGGCGGGCGAAACTTTTGTGTTGTCGATTTTGAGGAGTTTTTTCATGCGGTTGCCCTGTCCAGCGTCACGCTGGTGCTTTACATTCAGGGGAAAATGTTGTATAATGTTTGTTTAAGGACGATAAAAGATAATATTTATCCGGGAGGGTATTAACATGGCGGAAGAAAATAAAAACGGACGTATGAAACACTTTGAAAAGACTGTAGAATCCGAGGATAAGTTTGTCGGCCGCGTCATACACGTTAAGCTTGATAAGGTCGAATTAGAGGACGGCAGCCAGTCTATGCGCGAGATAGTGGCTCATCCCGGCGGAGTAGCTGTGGCTGCGCTTACCGAAAACAATGAGCTGCTGTTCGTCAGGCAGTTCCGTTATCCTTATAAGGAGGTATTGCTGGAGCTTCCCGCAGGAAAGCTTGAAAAGGGTATGGATCCCCTTGAAAACGGCAAGCGTGAGCTGCTGGAGGAGACCGGCGCCATCGGACGACAGTATATGACACTTGGCAAGCTGTATCCCAGTCCCGGATACTGCGGCGAGATCATCCACCTGTACTTCTGCAGGATAGACCATTACGACCAGCAGAGACTTGACGAGGGAGAGTTCCTTGACGTCCTCAGGATACCGCTGGACAAGGCGGTGCAGATGGTTCTCAACGGTGAGCTTCCCGACGCAAAGACCCAGACCGCAGTTCTGAAAGTGGCCATGCTGATGAGCACGCCCACTCCCGAATTGTGAGATCAGCCCGGCAGCCCTGTCTGACCGGGAAAGGAGAAAATTATGATAAATCCCATCGTGATTATCGTGAGCGCGGCCGTGATACTTTCAATGCTGTCCGTTGCGATAATAAACAAGCCTAAAAAGCCGGTGGTGACAGGCTCGGTGATAGTGGTGCTCATCGGCTTTGTAATATTCACATTTATGATAGACCGTTCTATCTCTACGCTTTCATCGGGTGAGATAAACCCCTTTGTATGCTTCCTGACAATGAATGACCGGCCGACCTACGACAGTCTTGCTGAGGCCTTCAATACTTTCATGTGCTTTGATGTAGTGCTTATTGCGGCCTCGCTTATCATCCTGTTCATAGAAATAATGCTTATACTGAGAAAAGGTGCGGTAAAAAATGAACATGGGAAATAAGCCGATAGGTCTGTACCTGCACATACCCTTTTGCAGGAGCAAGTGCCCGTACTGCGATTTCTTTTCCAAAAGAGCCGATGAAGCGGAATATGACAGCTACACCGATCTTCTCTGTGAACGCATAGGATTATATGCGAAAAGGCTTGGCCGCAGGGCGGATACCGTGTATTTCGGCGGTGGAACACCGGGTCTGCTTGGCTCTGAACGGCTGTGCCGGCTGCTTTTCTGTGCAAAGGAGAGCTTTGATGTCTGCGCCGGTGCCGAAGTGACTCTTGAGGTCAACCCCGAAAGGAAGAACATTGATTTTGATGCCCTGAGACGGGGCGGCTTCAACCGTGTGTCAATAGGCCTGCAGTCGGCAAACGACAATGAGCTGAGGCTGCTTGGCAGACTTCACAGCGCTAAGAACGCTTCTGACTGTATAAGGCAGGCACAGAATGCAGGCTTTGACAATATTTCCCTTGACCTTATGATAGCCACGCCCGCCCAGACTATGGACAGTCTGAAACGCTCAATAGATTTCTGTGCTTCGCATGGAGCCGCGCATGTTTCGGCATATCTTCTCAAAATAGAGCCGGGAACGGCATATTACAGAAAAAAAGAAAGCCTTGTTCTTCCGGATGATGACGAACAGGCTGAGATGTATCTTTACGCTGTCAGTCTTTTGAAAGAATACGGCTATTTTCAGTATGAAATATCAAATTTTGCAAGAGCCGGAGCCGAAAGCCGCCACAACCTGAAATACTGGCACGATGAAGAATATCTTGGGCTTGGTCCTGCTGCCCATTCATTTATAGACGGCAGACGGCGGTACTTTGACCGCTCGTTTGAGAGCTTTGCCGATGACAGATCTATTGACGACGGTGAAGGCGGCAGCATTGAGGAGTACATCATGCTTGGGCTGCGTCTGAGCGAGGGAGTGAGCTTCATGCGCTTCACGGAGCGTTTTGGCTGTTCTGTACCGGAAGAATACCTGAGCAATGCCTGGAAATTCATCAAGGCAGGCTACACAGAGGTCACCGACGAATACATGAGACTTACCCAAAAAGGTTTTCTTCTTTCAAACGCACTTATTGGCGAGATACTTGCATAAAATAAGACCGGCAGAAAACAGTATTCTGCCGGTTATTTGTGTTATAATATTGGAAAATAAAAAATAAAGTTTCGCTATTGACAACATAACAG
>JAFTCS010000296.1 GCA_017454565.1 Clostridia bacterium | reverse complement strand
GGCAGGCTCCCGAGCTTGTGAACATCCCCGAAAAGACGATTACTGCCTATGATATCAATATCGACCGTCAGACAGCCGTCAACCTTGGATTCCTTGTCTACGCTGTAATTCCGCTGATAATTCTGGGCGCAGGCTTCACGGTGTTCCTTCTCAGAAAGAACCGTTAACGGAGGCTGGCTATGAAAAAGAACAAGAAAATCATTATTATCGTGCTTGGCGTTATCGCACTGCTTTCCGCAGCTCTTGCCGTTGCTTTCATGCTGCCCTCAAACAAGCAGATAACAGATAACGACAACGAAACGATGACCCTCTATAAGAAAGACGATCTCATGCCTGAGTCCATTTCCGTAAAGAACGACAGCGGAGAATATGAGCTGCTGGGATTTTTCTTCAATCAGCCCTCATACGCCTCGGATTCTTCCGCCGAGGGCGAAGAGGAAAGCTCTCACTCCATGAGTGACGGAACCGACATAGTGTATACGATGCAGGACCATCCCGGCTACAAGCTGGACAAGGAGATAACCGACAAGCTTGTGAGTCAGTGTAAGAAGCTCTACGCCAAGGAGATAGTGGACAAAAGCGGCAAGCGGTACGAAGAATACGGTCTTGACGAACCCAAGGGAAGCTATTCCGTGAGATACAGCGATGCCAGTGAGGTGAAAATAGACATCGGCAGCTTTGCTCCTGACGACAAGGGCATTTACGTCAGAGTCGGCGGAGACGAGAACGTCTATCTTGTGGAAAGCTACGAAATGAGTCCGTTCTTTATTGACAAGCTGCAGCTTTTTGACAAAAACATGACCGGCTCTATTGACGAGGTTCTGGGCTTTACCATCAGCGGAGAAGGCTACAAGGAGGATATAGTCGTCACCGAGAACATCTACGCCTGCTATGAGGCTATGTATATCATTGAGAACCCCTCTCGGGTCGCCTGCGACAATTACGTCACAAAGACAGTATACGGCGGTGTGCAGTCTCTGAAAGGTGACAGTGTTGCGGCTATTGACGTGACCTCTGAGGAGCTTGCAAAATACGGTCTTGACAAGCCTTTTGAAAAGGTCAGCGTCAGGGGCAAGGGCGGCCAGTCAATAAACGTGCTCACCTCTGAAACTGACGATGACGGAAAGTTCTATATAATGAACGAGGGATCTAATATAATATATACCCTCAGCCAGAGTGACAATTCCTGGCACGGTATAACAAAATTCGATCTGCTGCATGATTCTGTATTTTCCGTTTTGCCCGGCGAGGTCCGGCAGCTTGACACGACTGTCGACAGCAACAAAAAGACATATACTATCGAGCGTGAGAAGTACATGGGACCCAACTATTACGAAAACGAGTCCATCACTGTAAAATGCGGCGACAAAGAGATCCCCTACACAAATATCACAGTATTCATTTATGATCTCGCAAAGCTTAACCGCACCAACGAGCTTCCGGATGATACCTCCGGATTCAAAACCAATCTGATGGAGCTGAATTTCAAATATTATAACTATCCTGAGCTCAGCGACAACGTCAAGCTCCTTCGCAACGGCGCCGGAAAGACACTGATAGTAATCAACGGCAAACCTGAATGCTGCGTAAATACCGAAAAGGCCGACCAGATCATCAGTCAGGCAAAGCTGATCTACACATCGGAAAGAATGAAGTCAGTTTTCGGAGAATAATACTGTCAGGGCTTTGCCCCGACACCCCACAAGGGGCGCAGTCCCTGCACCCGTCTTTGTACACTATTTTATCGAATACGTAGTAGACAAAAGCAAAAGTTTCGTCAGCCTTTTCAAAGACTGGCGAAACTTTTAATTTTTTATCAGGTTTTGGCGTCAGCAAATAGTCTCCAGAAAAATATCTTTGTCCATGAACCTGCGGATATCCGGAACATCAAGGTTCACGGCTAAAAGCAGCTTTGTATATGCGGCTTCATCCGTAATGTGTGTGAGAGGTACCGCACCATTCTCTATAAGTGCGCACGAGGTCTCGTACATAGCAGAGTTCCTTGGAAAAGACGCCAAAAACAGCTCTGTTCCCTTCTCCCTGCACTGAGAAAGAAGTCTGAGCACACTGCCGCGTCCGTCTGCACAGGCAGATGAAGAATGGTAGGTTATATACAGCACCGCCTTTACCCTCTCACCGATATGAATATCTGAGATATTCATACCGGGATATGGCCTTATCATAAGCACATCATTATTCAGACTAAGGGGCTGAGCAAACTTCAGAGGTCTGATGCTGACGGGAACGTTCTCAGGCGCAACGCTGCCGGAAAATTCAAGCCTGCCGTCTCTGACGTATGCAAAGGGCATGCCGTCAAACGAACTGAAACATCCCCTTACCCTGTCGGCCTCTGATACCCTTGTGGCAAGATAAACAGCGCAGTCATTTTCTCCGGGGTTACGGTAGACGGTATAAACTCCGCAGTTCATGCACTTTATTACCGCAACGGCGCCGCGGATATCATCAACAGCATTGCTCTCCGGAAGATCAGGAACAAGATCGGCAGCCGTAAGCACCACAGGTATACCAAGACCGCAAAGGCAAAATCCCAGCATGGCCGAGCTGTATGAAAGCGTATCGCTGCCATGGGTTATGATTATACCGCAGTATTCACTGAGATCGGCTGACAAAATATGCCCTGTGATATCCTGCCAGTGACACTTATCAAGGTTTTCGCTGAGGATATTCATTATTACCTGCGTGTGCAGCTCGATCCCGTCATCATAACGGGCGCGGTAAAGCTCCACAGCGCGGCAGGAATCCGTCTTTACCGAAATGACTCCGATATTCAGGCTGCTGCCTATGGTTCCTCCGGTCATAAGAACAAGTATCTTTTTCATTGTATTTTCAGTCAGTTATCGTAAATTTTTTGAGCCACTTCGCCCTGCTTCTTGTAGATGCTGTCCGGCGGAACGGCCCCTCTTACCATTGAAAGCGGATATACGTTCGTCCTTCTGCATATTACCGTACCTGGGTTCAGCACGGAATTGCAGCCTACCTCAACATTGTCGCCAACGACAGCGCCAAACTTTTTAAGTCCGGTGTAAAGCTTCTCATCGCCTGTCCATACGGTAACAAGGCTCTTGTCGGACTTCAGGTTAGATGTAATAGCGCCGGCGCCAAGGTGAGACATATAGCCAAGTATAGAGTCGCCTATGTAGTTGTAGTGTGGCACCTGAGCCTTGTCAAAGATAATGCAGTTTTTAAGCTCGGTAGAATTTCCTATGACAGCCCCTCTGCCCACAATGGCGCTTCCTCTTATGAACGCACAGTGGCGCACCTCGGCTTCCGGACATATTATAAGCGGACCGTGAAGATATGCTGTGTTTGCTGCCTTTGCACTTCTGGCCACCCATATATCCTCGCCTCTCTGCTCGTATTCATCGGCAGGAAGCGTTTTGCCAAGCTCCATTATAAAAGCGCTTATCTTCGGAAGAGCCTCCCACGGATAAGTAAGCCCTTTAAAGATATCGGCTGCAATTGTCTTTGTAAGGTCAAACATTGCTTCAACTCTGAGATCAATATTCATTTTGTATCCTCTCTTTCCTTGTCATAAGATCATTCTTCGGCAAGAAGGTAAAACCCCCACTGGTCATCTCTGAACCTGCCGGCAGCGAAAGTTACGGTCTTGCCGCCTGTGTCCACCTTGTATACCGAAAAATTATACGGGCGCTTGTCACTGGGATCAAGCACTATCTCACATCTGCCCAGAGACTGCCACTTGTTAGCGAAAACATCAACACCGTCAATGCAGAAGCGCTTTCCGCTGCTCCTGCCAAGAAAGGTATGCTCCTTCATAAAATACACTTCCTTTTTGTCATCCTTCACCGGTAGGCTCAACGGCTGTAATTATAAAGCCATTGTCGCCCTGTTTCATGGTGAACTGCTCATATTTTTCAACAGTGCCAGGTATACCTCTGCTGCCGTCAAAATCCGTATATTGGCCGGTGAAGATAAGCTCGTAACGCACCTTGACATAATAGCTCCCGCTGTTTTCCGAGATAATGTCAGTCTCGACGCTTTCAAGCCTTGCTTCGCCCAGACCTATAATATAGTCCTCAAAAGCAGTCTGGTCAATACATATCGGAAGATCAACGTCTGCATAGAGCGGCAGTTCATTGAAGCTGTGATTTGTCAGTGCATTCAGATATCCGTTCACAGCCGTTTCAATGCTTTCGATAGTCCGGCTGTCCTTTACGATGCTGTATTCCACAGGCTCATAGCTTATTTCGGGAACATCGCCGCCATTTTTGCCACAGCCGCAAAGCAGAGCTGTCACAAGCACAGTAATGAACAACAGTACACGCTTCATAGCAGCTTCCTCAGCCGCAGGCAGGCTATCAGCAGCTCGGCGCTGCCCTCTACACCTAAAAGCGAGCGGTTTATGCAAAGGTCATAGTTTTCCGGATCGCCCCATTTGCCGGATGCGTAGTTATTGTAGTAGTTTGCCCTTGACTTGTCGTTCTTTTTTATCATTGACTTTGCTTTTTCGGCTGTTACGCCGTACTTCCACATGATATGCTCTATTTTGGCGTCTTTATCCGCATAGACAAATACCTTCAGCAGATCGCTCCTGTCCGAAAGAACGTGGTCTGCGCAGCGCCCGACAATAACGCAGGGCTTTTCGGCTGCGCGGCGGATAATATCGTATTCGAGCAGATAAAGCTTGTCTGTCACCGGGGTTTCCGGAGCGCTGCCGTATTCGCTGCTTATAGTTGCCGAAGCCCCCAGCGACAAGGAATAGAGCAGGCTGTTTGACGCCTTTTCATCATATTTTTCAAGTACCTCGCTGCTGAAACCGCCCTCCTTTGTGGCGATCTCCAGAAGCTCCTTGTCATAGTAGCCGATATCAAGCTTCCGGGCAAGCTCTTTGCCGATGTCATGCCCCTGACTGCCGAACTGTCTGCCGATAGTAATGATCATACAATTCACCTCTTTAATAATATTGTTCGCAGTTCTATTATATCACTATAAAACAAAAAAAGGAATAGGCGATATGATCTTCCTGAAAAAAACTGCGCAAAATCGTCAACACAAAAGTTTCGCTCAAGCCTTTTCAAAGGCTTGCAGGGTCGAGGGGTGCGGGTCTCCGGTGGAGACCTCTGCGAAGCAGAAGCACCGACCGAGCCGACAGGCGAG
>JAFTCS010000295.1 GCA_017454565.1 Clostridia bacterium | reverse complement strand
CTGGAGATCGTGCCTGTGCTGATGAGGGTGGAGATCTGTCCGACAATAACAGTCAGCACTGCCGAAAGCGTAAACATCCACATATTGAAGCGGAACGTAAATTTCGGGAGAGGGAAGAAGTCGGCATAGTAATCGCCGACATACCGCATAAGACAGTAGCCGATAACAGTGCCCAGCAAAATCGAAAACAGGGATACAACCAGGTCAACACTGCAGAACAGCAGCTTTATGCTCGACTTTGAAAAGCCAAGAGCCCTGAGTATGCCTATTTCACGTCTGCTTTGTTTTATAATGAGCGACATGAACATGAACACAACTATCAGTATTATTACAAAGAAAATAACCGGCATAAGAACGGACATGGTTTCTATGGCTTTGAGATTGTCGTCTATTCTTGTTTTTACGGCGGAATTTTCAAATGTGTAGCTGTTCTTTACCTTGACATCCTCGGCGCCAAGGATATCCTTGAGCTTTTCGGTGGCGGCTTCCATATCCGTACCGTCCTTGAAATAGATAAGGAACTGGTTGCAAAGCCGGTCATAGCCTTCGCCGTCCTCAAGCTTGCTGTAAGCCTTTTCAAGCTCACTTTTAAGGTCGGAAAATTCGCTGAGAGCCTTTGTCCTCTCGTTGATGAATTTTTCTTCATTTTCGGATATCTCTTTCTGAGCATCGGAAAGCTTTTTCTTTGCTTCGTCAATGCCGGAAAGTATCTGTTTGCGGCCGTCTGCTATCTGCTGCAGCCCCTCGTCTATCTTGGGAAGGTTCTCGTCTATTTGTCTCAGACCGCTGTTTATCTGGTCAAGACCGTCATTGGCTTCCTTGCGCTTGTTTCTTATAAACGCAGGTACGTCTGAAATATCTTCTTCTGTAAGGCCGTATGAGGCTATGGTGTTTACTATATCCTGACGCTGCTTGGTAAGCTGAGCTTTTTTATCCTGAAGCTCCGTCCCTGTCTGAGAATACAGTGAAACAAGCTCTCCTGCGGTGGTAACGGGCTTTCCGGTATATTCCGAAAGCGTGTCGGTAAAGCCGGCCATATCGGATATCTCAGCTGCGATATCCTCAAGCTTTCCGCTGCTGCTTATCACTAAAATATATTGAACCACATCATAAAGATGATTTTCTTCTATTTTGCCGGCTATATATGAAAGGACATACTTCAGGTTTTCATAATTTTCTTCAAGGCTTACGAATTTGTTATAAACGTGGTACCTTTTCATAACGGTGATAAGCATGTCCCTGTCGCTATCGGAAACCTGTGACATGTCGTCAAATTTTCCGCTGTTGATGTACATATTGTCAGAAACAGCCTGGTCCATGTAATTAATAAGCTTTTCGGCAAAATCAGCCGTCTTTTCGTTCATGTCAAATTCAAAGCCGTACTTGCTGACGGTAGACAGATAATCTTTAAACAGCTCAACTGTATTTATAACAGAGGCTATTTTTACATCCGGATAAGCTGAGAGCAGGTCAATGAACATTGCCGTTTCGGTTTTTTCCATCAGGGAGGTTATCTCGTCAATGCGTATCAGGGCTTCGTCTATCTGTTTTAACCCGTCAGAGGCCTGCATGAGCGATTCTTTATTATCAACAAGCTTAGAAAGAGTCTGCTCTATTGTATTTTTAGATTCTACAAGCTGCTCTCTCTTGCTCAGCACCTCTTTTTTTGTGTTCTCAAGCTCCAGCTCTGCCTGCGTGAGCTGTTCAAGCTTTTCTTCCGCCTCAGAGGTCGAGTCGTTAAAAAGTTTCAGATTATCATTGAGCTGCTGCTTTGCATCGTTGAGCTTTGCTTCGGCGTCGTTAAGCTCTTTTTCGGCTTTCCGGCGCTCGGTATCAAGCTCCTTTTCCTTTTCGTCAAGCTGATCCTTTGCATTATCGCGTCTTTTTTCGTATTCAGCGGCAAGAAGCTTTACTGAGGCATAGGCGTAGCCGAAATCGGTATTGACGCCCCATGAATCGTCTGTGGGCTGTACGGAAATAGTTTCGGGACACGTTACAATGCCAGACACAAAAAATTCCCTGTAACCCTCGTCGGTGTTTATCCTGATGGTTTCGCCGGCTTTTATGTGATTATCGTTAGCGAAATTGTATTCAAGGTAGATATCATCCTTTCCGCCGCTGTCCTCTTTTGCCCAGAAGTGGAATTTCTGTATATCATCCTCGTTGTATGAAAATATCCTGACGGATAAAAAGCGCCCTCTGCTGCTTTTCAGATAGGTGTCTCCGCACAAACGTGCGTCTATTTGCGAAACAGAGTCGAGGGCTTTCAGCTTATCTATAATTTTACGGTTTGTGACCTCGGTTGTTATAAAGGCTTCCGGGTAGCAGTATTCATCAAGATATTGATACAGCGAATCCTCCAGCGAAACATAGGCGGCCGAAAGCCCGGTCATAAAGCCGCAGCCCATAGCGGATACGAGCATTATTGAAATAAGCAGCTTTTTGTACTTTTTAAAAATGGGGATTATCATTCTTCTCATAGGCTTACCACTCTATACTGACTGCAGAAGCAGGTGAATCATTCACAATGACCTTAGTTATCTTTCCGTTCCTCATTTTGATTATACGGTCGGACATTTTTCCTATCTCCTGTGTATGAGTAACCACAACAACGGTCTTGCCGTGCTGTCTTACAAGCTTTTCAAGCTCTACAAGTATCTGCTTGCCTGTTTCATAGTCAAGGGCACCTGTAGGCTCATCACAGAGCAGGATCTTCGGATTCTTTGCAAGCGCCCTTGCAATAGATACTCTTTGCTGCTGTCCGCCTGAAAGCTGGGAGGGATAGTTTTTGATTTTTTGCCTCAGTCCCACCATATCAAATACTTTTTCGACCATATCGGGGCTGCTTGCGGTAAGAGCAACGTTTTCTCTTGCCGTAAGCTCCGAAATAAGATTGAACGACTGAAAAACAAAGCCGATATTTCTTTTACGGTAATTTGTAAGCGCCCTGTCGTTCATCTTGCAGAGATCCTGAGAGTCAACGATTATGGCTCCTTTGTCGGGCTTATCCATGCCGCCGAGAGAATTAAGCAGTGTGCTCTTTCCGCTTCCCGAGCTGCCGAGTATTGTCAGAAGCTCCCCCTCATATATTTCGAGAGAAACGTCGGCAAGCGCGTCTATCTTAGCTTCGCCCTTGCCGTAGGATTTCCAGAGATGTTGTGCTTCCAAAATCACTTTTTTTTCAGCGCCCAAGAGATCGCCTCCTGTTTTGTTTTTTTGCTGTTCCGGGATCGTCAGGCGAAAACTCATACATTTCATCGCAATTCATACCCGGACACATTTTCATGGTTTTCCTTGTCAGGTTATACACGCTGCTCCACAGGGTTATTACCATGTGGAGCAGATATTTATGGTGTTAAGAGTACAGTTCTTGCACTCACAAAGCTTATCTTTATGCCGGAACATATTTCATAGCAGAAAATTCAACATTTGGTCAAACATCTGCATTTCTTAATGCTCCATTATATTATTGTTTTTTATTGTCTTTTTTGCGCCTTTTAGATGCAATAATTGCTGCACTTCCTGCGGAAGCTGCCATTACAGCAGCGCCTGCAGCCAGCGCCGTACTGCCTGTGTTGGGATAATCTCCGGGCACGTATGAGCTTGACGAGGTATATGACGGCTTTGAATTATCGCTTTGTTCAATTACGTTTCCCAGCACGTTTACGACTATGTCTATGCTTCCGTCCTCCATAACAAGCGTCAGGTTGTTCTTTCCTTCGGAAAGAGTGTTAAGATATTCTGGTGTAAGAGTAACTACGCCGTTTTCTATATAAACGCTGCTTGATTTTGAGATAAGTGAGAGCATGCCGCTTTTGCGAACGGATGCCGTGTCTGAAACAGAGTTTGTCTTTATGGAAATACCGCCGCTGCTGTTCTTTCTCCATGTAAACACCGTTTTGTCAGCAGTAAGCTCCGTTGAAGAGCCTGATCTGTTTTTGCGGTCGGTCACGTTTATTGTAACAGGCAGATCTCCGTCATCGAATTCAAACACCAGATGGTTTTCGCCGTTTGCAAGCTTTTTCAGATACTGCGCAGTAATGCCCACTCTGCCCAGTGTGATATATACGCCCCTGTCCTTGTTTGAGAAAACGGCTTCTCCGTCTTTGGTTACAACAACATTTCTTGAGCCTGAATTTGTCCTTACCGCAACACCGATAAGGTCGCTTCTGTCCCATGTGAGGTATGTTTCCTCAGCGGTTATTGTCTTTTCTTCGGACGGTTCCTGCGTGCTGCTGTCGCTGACGATGACCTTTATATTCAGCTTGCCTTCTTTAAGTAAGATCACAAGATCGTTCTCACCGATATCAAGCTTTTTCAGGAAATCCGCGCCGATAATTATCTGTCCGTCATTTATCGAGACAGTCTTGCTCACGAAGCTTGAAGATAAGACAGTGCCGCTTCTGACGGTGATCTCTTTTGAAAACGAATTTGTCATTATGCAGATGTCAGATCCGCTGTTTCTGTCCCATTCAAAAACCGTATCCTCGCTCCAGAGTTCAGACTCTTCCTCAGACGGCTCCTCATAAGGCTCCTCGGACGGTTCTTCGTATGGCTCCTCAGATACCTCAGAGCTTTCTTTGTGATGCTTATCGGTAACATTTATTGAGATAGTAAAGGGTTTTTCTTTGGTTATCAGATCTATAGTATTTTCGCCGTCATCAAGCTTTGCTAAAAGCGATACTCCGATAGTTATCTGATCCTTTTCCACGTTAAGATCTCTATTGAAAACTGTTGACGCAAAAAGTCTGTGGTTCCTTATGATGACCGCTTCATCAAAGGAGGAACCGAAATTCAGCGTGATGCCATTATCGTCGCTTCTGTCCCATTCGAATGAGAAGTTTCCGGATGCTGTCTCGTTATCGGAAACGGACGCTCCATTGTCTCCGGTTTCTGAAACAGCGCTGACGTTCAAAGCTGCAGTGCCTGTCATAAGTACAGATGCCAGCAGGCAGCATATAATTACCTTAGCTTTCATTGTCGATCACCTCTATTAAAAATTTCATTAAAAAATATTCGGCTTAGAGAACTTTAAAAATTATAGCATAAATTTTACAGCTATATCAAGCAGATTGAGAGAATGGAAAAATATTCTATAATCTGGTCAGCTATCAGATTGTCTTATAAACAGGAAATGTACATTTTTACATCCTTATAAGAGCTTAGCTGCATTCTGATGCGGCTTTTTAAAGCTAAAAGCCCCCTCAAAGAGGGGGACTCAAGCAGAAAAAGTGTTTGTCCGGTAACCTTATTCACGGCTTTTTCCGCAGTTTGAGCAGAATTTACCGGTATTTTCTGTTTTGCAGTTATGGCATGTCCAGTTGCTGTTTTCAGCGGGTGCGGAGCTTTTTTTCAGCATCTCTTCCATTTCCTTTTTTTGCAGTTCTGAGATCTTTTTTTTGCTTTCCTCAGTATATGCGATAGAAGCGACTGAGAAGCTGTCAAGAGAAACTCCGTATTTGTCGGGCCACGTTTTTTCAAGCTCTGAGCTGATGGAGAGTTGTATCTCTTGGCTATACATAGGCAGTCTGCTGCAAGGTACGGAATTGGCGGATAATCTATGCAGATAATTTTCAAACAATGTAACGGTTTCGCTTATTAATTTGTCCGTCAGAGCGTCCAGTCCGCCGAAGCCGTTAACGGCTGCGGCATTCACGGCTGTGACCTTGAATTTTCCGAAAAATCTCAGATAAACCGTTAAGGGTGTCCCGTACATTTCTGTGTCGTATGGAAAAGGATTTTTTGCGCCATAGGGTATTTCCTTTTGCTGCGGTCCGGCAGGAACAGCCGGTTTAACAGCAGGAGCCGGTGTTTCAACGGGCTTGGCGGATGTCTGGGCATTGCTTTCCGGTGTTGTTTTCAAAGCGTTTGATACATCTTTCAGCAGTTTATCAAAAAATCCCATAGTAATTCTCCTTTTTGATTTATCAAGAGTAAACGGTGCATTTGTGAATAATGCCTTCATTGAAATATAATTATACTTTAAATCAGAGCAAATGTAAATATATAGATAATTAAAAATGTATAATGTTTTTGCAGACATGACCCGGATAACAGTTCCTTTAATGAAATACTATCGCACAGATAAAAATAACGACCAATGTATCCTTTTTACGGGAACATCGGTCGTTTTGCTTTGGTTATTCCTCTATGGGCGGAAGCTCGGCGTTTTCATTGGTGGCGTGTTTAAATGTGGGCACTATCTCGGCTATCAGGGACTCAACAGCGTCCTTGTCGTTTTTGTATGCCGCATAGTAGAGGTTTTTCAGGTGGCGGAAAAGAGCTTCATTGTTGAACTCTATCGGTTTGCCTATGTATATCTTCTTGTTGTCTGTCTTGGTTATGCCTTCCTCGTTGAGCAGCAGCTCTTCATAAAGCTTCTCGCCGGGGCGAAGTCCGGTGTACTCTATCTTTATGTCCTCGTGGGGTTTGTAGCCTGAAAGACGGATAAGGTTTTCTGCAAGGACCTTTATCTTTACGGGTTCGCCCATGTCGAGAATGAATATCTCGCCGCCCTTTGCAATGCTTCCGGCCGTAAGCACCAGAGACACCGCTTCGGGAATGGTCATAAAGTATCGGATAATGTCCGGATGGGTAACAGTGACCGGGCCGCCGGTGCGTATCTGCTCCTTGAACAGCGGAATGACCGAGCCGTTCGAGCCAAGAACATTGCCGAAACGCACAGCAACGAAGTTGGTCTTGCTTTTGCGCCCCATCATCTGGATAAGCATTTCACAGATACGTTTGGTGGCGCCCATTACATTGGTGGGATTGACCGCCTTATCGGTAGATATCTGTACAAAATTCTTGACGTGATACTTGTCGGCTACCTCCACAAGCTTTAACGTGCCAAAAACGTTGTTCTTCACAGCCTCTTCGGGGTTTGTTTCCATAAGAGGAACATGCTTGTGGGCGGCGGCATGGAAAACTACGTCTATATCATGGGTCTTGAAGATGTGCTCCAGTTTTTTCTTGTCGCGGACAGAGGCGATCTGCACCTCAAAGGAAAGATCCGAGCCGTGTTTGCGTATAAGCTCCTGCTGTATGTCGTAGGCGTTGTTTTCGTAGATGTCAAGGATAATAAGGTGTTTCGGTTTGAGGGATGCGATCTGGCGGCAAAGCTCAGAACCGATGGAACCTCCTCCTCCGGTGACAAGAACAGTTTGCCCGACAAGGTATTTGCCGTATTTTTCGGTATTGAACACCACGGATTCACGGCCTAAAAGGTCATCGACCTCAACATTGCGTATCGACGAGGTTATGGGTACGCCCGATGTCATGAGATTGTATATGTTAGGAATTATCTTTACTTCGAGATGAGTTTTTGCGCAGGTATCAAGTATGCGTTTTTTGTCGTTTATGCTTATCTGAGAGATAGTAAAAAGAATGACCTCAATGCCTGATTTGCTGCAAAGTTCAGGAATGTCATAGGTAGTTCCCGCAACTGGTACCCCGGCAATGCGCCGGTGGAGCTTTTCTTTGTTGTCGTCAACGATGCACACGGGGATGTACTCGTTGCCGGGAGTCTTGGAAAGCTCGCTGAGCACCGAAAGAGCGCCTTCGCCGGCTCCGACTATCATCAGCCGTTTCTTTGCCTTTCGCGCAAGATTGCGGCGTTCGAGTATCTTGTTGAGCCTGTAGATTATTCTGAACAGGATAACGAACAGCGTTGACATGAGGGCATTTATAATGTACACGCTGGAATGTATCGCTAAACTGCGGTTAATACTGCCGGTTATTATCATTGATGCCATGAACACGATATTTGCTGCCAGAGAAGCTATGGCAGCATAGAAAAAGTCCTCGGTGTCGGCATAGCGCCACATTTTATTGTAAAGACGAAACAGGCAGAAAACAGCCGCAAACGACAGATTAAGCGCAGCCAGTCCGGTAAGGAAAGGCATTGCCGCGCCCTCAAGAGAAAAGCGTCCCAGATGGAATACGAACGAAATGTAATACGAAAGGTTCCACAGCAGCATATCGCAGAAAAAAAGTGCAGGGCGGCGGTGGCTCCTTATCAAATTAAATATCTTAAACATATCAGACTCGGTCCGTTCTATAATTATTGTTTCAAGCAGAGGTCATGGCTTCTGCTGCAGATACATACATATTTATTATATTACAGATCATCACAAAAAACAATGTATTTTGCAAAAAAAGCATGCTCTTTTAAAGCATGCTTTTTGTTATTGCTTAGTAAAAGTCCGGCGTCCCTCGAAAATGCCGTGATGCTCAGTTTTCAAGGTTTGCCTTTGCCCAGAGAAGGAACGCATAGACAGCGTATATCCTGTTCCAGAGGAATTCTTCACCGTTTATGAAGCGTTCCCACATGGAGTTCAGTTCATCGGCGTTGAAATAGCGCTGTGCTGTCTCTCCAGAGAGCAGCTCGGTAATGGGCTTGTTGAAGCGCTCTTCTGCGAGCCACTTGCGCACAGGCACAGGGAAGCCGACCTTTTTGCGGAAAGCGACCTCATCGGGCAGCAGAGAGCTTGCGGCCTTGCGGAACACATATTTGTTCTGGTCATTCATAAACTTCATCTCTGCCGGTATTCTGCATGCGACATTGAACAGGCGCAGGTCGCTGAAAGGTGTATGCAGCTCAACTCCGCAGGCTGTGCTGGTGCGGTCGGTGTTCAGGTAGATATCCCCCTCAAGCCACAGGGATACGTCGGTGGTAAGCTTACGGGCAAGTTCGTCCTGTCCCTCTGTTTCGTCCCATATTTCCGCTACCGGATCGGAGGCCTTGACGTTTTCGTCATAGTCCTTCATAAGCGAACGTATAACGTCTTCGGACATAATGTGAGAGCAGGTGAGGTAATATCTCCAGTCGGGCTGCATGGGGGTTTTGTGGGCATTGTAGCCGCCGAAAAATTCATCTATACCCTCGCCGGAATAGACAACCCTGGTGTGTTCTCTTACAGCAGCGCAGCCGATGGAAAATGCCACAGCGGAGGCGTCGCCAAGAGGCTGTCCCATTTTTTCTATAACGGTCGGAATGCGCTCAAAATATTCCTCAGCGCTTATCATTCTTTTGCGGAAGCCTTTTCCGAGAACCTTTGCGGTCTGTTCGGCAAGTGCGGATTCATCAAAACCGCTGTTCTCGTAACCTACATAGCCCACTGTGTTGGCATAAGCCGCGTCGCTTGCAGCTAACAGGTAAGAGGAATCCACTCCGCCGGAAAGAAATGACTCCTTGTAGGGGAATTCGGCATCGTTTCTTTCCTCGTTGAATATCTCGGTGATGACGGCCTTTATTTCCTCGGCGAAATCATCAACGGTCTTGGTGCGGTCAGGTGTAAAGGTCGGCTTCCAGTAGCGGTGTACGGAAACGGTACTGCCGTCCCATTCAACATAGTGTCCGGGCATAAGCTTATAGATGCCCTCATAAAAGGTCTCGCTGCCGATAGGATAGCCGTAGAAAAGATACTGCTGCAGCATGCGCTTGTTAAGGCGCTTTTCTATGCGGCTGTCTGCGGCGATCTCGTTGATATCACCCGAACAGATAAGCTCGCTGCCGGCCACGGCGTAGAATATATGCTTCTGACCGACCTGGTCGCGGATAACGTAGAGCTTTTTGGCGTCATCGTCCCATATTGCGATGACGAACATTCCGTAAATGTGTGACATGAAGTCAAGCTTCCATCTGGTATAGGCGTGGATTATGATTTCTTCCTCTCTGCGCACACGGTCAAGAGCCGGGTCGATGTCAAGCTCGCCGCACAAAGCTTTCCAGTTGCGGATGTAACCGCTGAAATAACGCACCTGAATTGATTTTCCTGTATTTTCCATAGCCATCCCTCTTTGTCGGATTTTGTAAAAATTATAACATTTCAGAATTATACAGTCAACATATTTTTGAGAGTGCTCCGTGGCAACCGCACGAAAAAATGTTGGCTGATTCACGGCAGCGGGTTACTTTTACAATCGGTCAGCAGGGGGAGGTCTCGCCCTCTTAAGTGTTCCGCACTCTGCGGAGTGCGGGCAGGGACTCTGGTCTCGCCTGTCGGCTCGATCGGTGCTTCTGCTGCGCAGAGGTCTCCACCGGAGACCCGCACCCCTCGACCCTGCAAGCCTTTGAAAAGGCTTGAGCGAAACTTTTGTGTTGTCAATCTTGAAAGAATTGTTGTGCGCGGGCGGCAAATGTGCTATAATAAAAACTGATCTACGAAAAAGAAATAGTATAAAAGTGGTGGTAATTATGGCAATTGACCGATCGAAAATAAGGAATTTCAGTATAATAGCACATATAGATCACGGAAAATCTACCCTTGCAGACAGGATACTTGAACAGACGCAGTCTGTTGCGGTACGCGACATGGAGGATCAGCTTCTTGATAATATGGAGCTTGAACGTGAAAGGGGCATAACCATCAAGGCGCATGCCGTTACCCTTATATATAAGGCTGACGACGGCGAGGAATATGTGTTCAACCTTATCGACACCCCCGGACACGTTGACTTCAATTACGAAGTCTCAAGATCGCTTGCGGCATGCGAGGGCGCCGTACTGGTCGTGGATGCTTCACAGGGTATAGAAGCCCAGACACTTGCAAATACCTATCTTGCGCTTGACGCGGGACTGGAGATCGTTCCCGTAATAAACAAGATAGATCTGCCCAGCGCCGACCCCGACAGGGTAAAGAACGAGATCGAGGATGTTATCGGTCTGCCGGCTGAGGATGCGCCGTGTATATCGGCAAAGGTCGGCATCAACATACATGACGTTATGGAGCAGATAGTCAGCCTTGTTCCGCCGCCCGGGGGCGACGAAAGCAAGCCGCTGCAGGCGCTTATTTTCGACTCGTACTATGACAGCTACAAGGGCGTTATCATTTATGTAAGGGTGAAGGAAGGCGCGGTGAAGGTCGGCGATACCATAAGGTTCATGGCTACCGGCAAGGAATTTTCCGTAGTAGGGTGCGGATTTATGAGAGCCACCAGTCTGGAGCCTGCCCAGGCGCTTTATGCGGGAGAGGTCGGCTACATTGCGGCGTCTATCAAGACCGTGAGCGACGCCCGTGTGGGCGATACCGTTACCACTGCGGAATTTCCGGCGGAAGAGCCTCTTCCCGGATACCGCGCTGTACAGCCTATGGTGTTCTGCGGAATTTATCCGGCGGACGGCGCAAAATATCCCGATCTGAGAGAGGCTCTTGAAAAGCTTGAACTGAACGACGCGGCGCTCTCGTTTGAGCCGGAGACATCGGTAGCGCTCGGGTTCGGTTTCCGCTGCGGTTTCCTCGGTCTGCTGCACATGGAGATAATTCAGGAGCGCCTTGAACGCGAGTATAACCTTGATCTTATCACCACGGCGCCCAGCGTTATTTTCAGGATAACAAAGACGGACGGCAGCGTGGTATATATAGACAACCCTACAAACTATCCCGATCCGGGATTAATCGCCAAGGCTGAGGAGCCTGTTACCGAAGCACACATCTATTCGCCCTCGGAATATGTAGGCAATATAATGGAGCTTTGTCAGGACAGGCGCGGCATTTTCAAGGACATGAAATATATCGACTCGGACAGAGTGGATATACACTATATTCTGCCGCTTGCTGAAATTGTTTACGACTTTTTCGATACTCTGAAATCACGCACCAGAGGATATGCGTCTTTTGACTATGAGGTGTCGGGCTATCAGGAGTCGAAGCTTGTGAAGCTGGATATCATGCTCAACGGCGATGTGGTGGATGCTCTTTCGTTTATCATACATTCCGACAAGGCTTATTCACGCGCCAGAAAGATGGCCGAAAAGCTGAAAGAGAAGATCCCGCGCCAGCTCTTCGAGGTGCCCATACAGGCATGTATCGGCGGAAAGATAATTGCCCGCGAGACTGTAAAAGCCATGAGAAAGGACGTTCTTGCAAAGTGCTACGGCGGCGATATCACCCGAAAGAAAAAGCTGCTTGAAAAGCAGAAAGAGGGCAAGAAGCGCATGCGCCAGTTAGGCACCGTAGAAGTGCCGCAGGAGGCTTTCATGGCAGTGCTGAAGCTTGATACGGACTGATATATGATGCGAAGGGAAGCTGTATTATGAAAAAAATGATACTTGCATATAATTTCAGCGATGAACGGCTTTCGGGTGTAAAACGCTCGGCGGTGGCTGTGAAGGCTGCCGTTAAAGCGGTACCCGCCGAAAGCTTCGGTGAGAAAATAGGAAATCTTATCGGTCTGCCGGGCTTTGAGCAGGATAGCTCTGTGCCGGAAAGCGTATTTCAGGATGAAATGCTGCTTATGAGCGGATTTGACAGCGCCGATATCGACATGCTCATCAAGGCTCTGCGCAAATACGGAGTGGGCAGGGTCGCTCTGAAAGCGATAGTTACCGAAACAAACATCGGGTGGAGCAGTGCGGAGCTTCACGACGCCGTAAAAGCCGATCACGAGGAAATCCAGCGGCGCTCATCCGGAGGCTGACCATGTATTATACCTATATGCTGAGGTGTGAGGATAATTCGGTGTATACCGGCATTACCACCGACCCTGAGCGTCGTTTCACAGAGCACAGCAGTCAGGGCAGAAAGGCCGCAGGCTATACCCGTTCACACAAAGCGGAAAGCCTTATTGCGCTGTGGAGAAGCGGCGACCGTTCGCTTGCTTCAAGGCTTGAGTACGGCATAAAGCAGCTTGACAAGCAGAAAAAAGAGCAGCTTGCCCGGACAGGCAGTCTTGAACTGTTCAGAGACAGACTGCCTGTTGAAGAATACACCTTTGTTCCTGTGAACGAGGTCATAAAGAAATCTTCTAAACTATCTGTATAATATACCGATTGTATTATAATTACGAATTGTATTAAAAATTATAATATTACATTTAGTATATATTGTGTATACGTACTGTATACAAGAGGTATAATGCCGTGAAATAATACTAACCGGATATTTGTATTACTGTATGTATAGCTATGAAAGCATGCGCATTTTAATATACTATTAGTATATTAAATACAAATAGTTATATAAATTTAAAATATACTTACTGTATAATCTGGAGGTGCGCTTTGACAAAGGATACGGCTTTAAGGATGATAAAAGGCTTTCCGCTGAAATTGAAGGCTCTTGCGAAAGAGGATATTGACGAGCGCGCCTATGTTTCAACAGAATTGACGCCTGTTTTTGAGATAGAGAGCGGGTATTATCAGATGACGGTGAATTATAAGATCAGACTGGAGGACGGGTATATATACGGAAAGGCTCAGAGCCTTGATGACTTCGTAAAGCTGCATGATGCCGCCGAGCGAGGTGAGATCTTCCGGATAATGTATCTGAAAAGGGCGCGCATCATCATAGAAATAGAGGAACGGGATCCGTAATTAATACGGATTGTATATTTTTATAAATATATACAGAACGGAGTGATATAATGAAATATGTACTGAAAACCGAGGAGCTGACCAAAACCTATTCGCGCAGCAATGCGGTAGACAAGGTCAGCATTACCGTAAAACCGGGTGAAATATACGGCTTTGTGGGCAAGAACGGTGCCGGCAAGACAACCTTTATGCGTACGGTGCTGGGACTTACCAGGGCTTCCGGCGGCAGTTTCAGCTTTTTTGACGGGCAGGCTCTGAAAGATGCCGGCAGGCGTATAGGCAGCCTTATCGAAGCCCCCGCCCTGTATAAAAATCTTTCGGCTAAGGACAACCTTGAGATGTACAGCATAATGCTGAAAGCCGACAAAAGCAGGATACCTGACATTCTGAAGTTAGTGGGTCTTTCGGATACCGGAAAAAAGCCTGCCGCCAGGTTCTCGCTTGGCATGAAGCAACGTCTGGGCATAGCGATGGCCCTGGTGGGAGATCCCGATTTTCTGATGCTTGACGAGCCTATCAACGGTCTTGACCCTATGGGTATCGTCGAGATAAGAGAACTGCTTATCAGGCTTCGTGACGAGGGTAAGACCATATTTATCTCAAGCCATATATTGGGTGAGCTGGAAAAGATAGCTACATGCTACGGGATAATCTCCTCAGGCAAGTTAATTGAGGAGCTGACCAGTGAACAGCTTAAAAAGCTGAGTGTGGAAAAGACTGCAATAACGGCAAGCGACCCCGAAAAGGCCAGGGATATTGCTGTGAAGCTGCTGAAAAACGACAGCATTACCATAGAGGACGGAAAAGTTTACGTCGCGGGCGGGATACCCAATATAGGAGAGCTGACGAACGAGATGTTCAAGGCGGGGATAGTTGTGTCGGGTATTTCTGACGAAAACGACAGCGCCGAGGAATATTTCCTGAAAAAGATGGAGGAGGGCTGATGATGGCTGAAATTTTCAGGGCTGATATTTATAAGCTCAGAAAAAGCAGGAGCGTCAGGGTATGCCTGATAGTATCTTTCTTTCTGGGTGTGCTGATGTCAATAATGTATTATGTCGCATGGCAGGAGATGACAAAGACCATTGAAGAGACTCAGAAGATGATCGAAGGCATGGGGGATTATTCCGGCATCGTGATGGAGGCTATGGATATACTTCCCAGCGACGATCTTTGGTCATATATCAATGTTTCGCTGTGCGACCTTAACGTGCTTTACATTGCAGCGGTCGCGATAGGCATATTTGTCGGTTCGGAATATTCGATGGGTACCATGCGCAACCCGCTTACCAGAGGCTTTTCAAGGAACTCGGTGTTCTTTTCAAAGCTCATTTCATCGGTAATAGTTATGGTGCTGACGGCGTTTGTGTATGCAGTCGGCAGCGCTGTGCCGGGAATGATTCTTTTCGGTTTCAGTGCAAAGCTTTCCGCAGGGAATATACTGCTGTGTCTGGCACTTTATCTTCTGCTGTTTATTGCGGCTGCGTCTTTCTATACCATGCTTGCCGTGCTGACGAAAAGGACAGGCTATGCAATAGCTCTGGCAATAATCATCCCGATCGTGGTGACGGCTGTCGTAAACGTGATAAAGATAGGCAACCATGATTTCGGCAATATATCAAGATTCTGGCTGTTCGAGACCATAACCAACACGCAGAAGCTTGTAAAGAACGGTGAAGCCTTCGTTCCGGCAATTTCTGGCGCCGTATATCTTACCCTGTCAACAGTCATAGGATACGGCGTGTTCAGGAAGCAGTCGATTTCGTAATAACTGAAAATAAATAAAATTTTATTTCGGAATGGCTGTAAATTATATACAAATTGAAATAATAATGCTATAATATAAAGATACAAAGTATTCGCCGTAGGCTATGAGCTGATGACGTACAGAAATGGGTGTGATACATTATGAGTATGGGAAAAATATTAGTGGTTGACGATGATATCAATATCTGTGAGCTTCTCAGGCTCTATATTGAAAAGGACGGCTATGAGGTAGTCATTGCCAATGACGGCGGTCAGGCTGTGACAAAGTTCAAGACGGAAAAGCCTGATCTGGTAATGCTTGACATTATGCTGCCTGTTCTGGACGGCTGGCAGGTGTGCAGGGAGATAAGAAAGACCTCTCAGTGCCCGATTATCATGCTGACCGCAAAGGGCGAGGTCTTTGACAAGGTGCTCGGCCTTGAGCTTGGCGCAGACGATTATGTGGTAAAGCCGTTTGAAACCAAGGAGATAGTTGCAAGAATAAAGGCAGTCCTCAGGCGTGTGGGAGGGAATTCCTCCATTGGCGAGTCGGCTGCTGACAGCAAGAAAGAGGTCAGGTATGAGGGACTGGTCATCAATCTGACAAACTATGAGCTGAGAGTAAACGGCGAGCAGATAGACACTCCCCCGAAAGAGATGGAGCTTATTTATCATCTTGCCAGCAACCCCAACAGGGTGTTCACCAGAGATCAGCTTCTTGATGATATATGGGGCTTTGACTATTACGGGGATTCCAGGACCGTAGACGTGCACATCAAGCGTCTCAGAGAGAAGCTTGAGGGTGTTTCGGACAAGTGGGCACTTAAAACGGTATGGGGGGTAGGTTATAAGTTTGAAACGAAAAATTAAGTTTTTTTCGGGAAAGTCCCTTTTCCTTAAATATATGAACGTAAGCGTTATCATAGTATTTCTCAGCTTTCTTTTGCTGGGAATAATCCTTACGCTTACGATCTCCAGTTACTGGTACCGCGAAAAGCACTCGGCGCTGGAGATAAGAGCCGAGAATATTGCCGAATACATAGGCATGAACATAAAAAGCATGCCCCCAGACCAGAGCGGCCGTGCGGATTTTATATGGGCGAACAACGGTTATACCCAGTATCTGAACCGATTTCTGAGCATCTATGCGGATGACGTGGATTCGGATATAATTGTCATAGACAACAGCGGCACGATCGTCATGTCGGTTACTGAGAACCCAAAGCTTTCAAAGAACGAAAGGCTTGTGAGCGACAGTGTGAACAAGGCTCTGACAGAGAACACTTATTTTGAAAAGGGCAATCTCGGCGGAGTTTACAGTGAGGACAAGTATATTTCCACAAAGGCTATACACGGCGGCGCCAATGCAGAGGTCATAGGCGCGGTCATCGTAAGCGCCAACACCAGGGATATTGACAATTTTATGAGCATGGTCATGCAGATCTTCTTCTTGGCGGCTATTGCCACGCTGTCAATGTCAATTCTTGCCATCGGCGTGTTCTCATATAATATGGTAAAGCCGCTGCGGCAGATGTCTATGGCGGCAAAGCAGTTCGGAATGGGAGATTTCAGCGTCAGGGTAAAGGCCACCGGTAATGACGAGATAAAGGAGCTGGCTATTGCCTTCAATAATATGGCGGAATCCCTCTCGGCGTCTGAGACAACAAGAAAGAGCTTCGTTGCCAACGTATCGCATGAGCTGAAAACACCCATGACCACAATCGCCGGCTTTATTGACGGCATCCTTGACGGCACCATATCGACCGATAAGCAGGATCATTACCTGCACATTGTTTCGGATGAGATCAAGAGGCTTTCAAGGCTGGTGCGCTCTATGCTCAACCTTTCAAGGATAGACAGCGGCGAGCTTAAACTCAACTATCAGAGCTTCGACCTTTTGGACGTGCTGGTGAACGTCATTATTACCTTTGAGCAGGAGATCGACCGCAAGCATATAGACATCAGGGGTCTCGACATGATAACCCCGAAGTCTGTGTACGGAGACAAGGATCTGCTGCATCAGGTGGTATATAATCTGGTGGAGAACGCCGTAAAGTTTACGAATGACTATGGGTATATAGAATTCAACATTATTGAGAGTCTGGAGCGCTTTGATTTTATTGTTAAAAACAGCGGAATGGGCATAGGCGCTTCGGAAATAGAGCATGTTTTCGAGAGATTTTACAAGACTGATAAATCAAGAAGCAAGGATAAAAAGGGACTGGGGCTTGGGCTTTATCTGGTCAGGAGCATTATAAGGCTCCATGGCGGAGAGATAACAGCCAAGAGCATCGTGGGAGAGTTTACGGAGTTCGGTTTCTATCTTCCAAAGCGTTCCCCCGGAAAGAAGCATGAAAAGAACCGTGAGAACCGATAAGTACTGCCCAGCGAAAAGGAGGACAGAGAGATGTCCGAGGAAAAAGGAACCGGTTTTGAGGATCAGGCAATAAACGATACAGAAGAAAACAGCGGCATATTCCGTGAGGATGACGCAGCAGCAGAGGGCACACCGGAAATGCCGGGTGAGCCTGACGAAATAAGCAGGCAGTCCGCACCTGTGCTGTACGATGATGCTTTGCCGGAGAATGAAGAGCCGGGAAAGCCGATGTCATACAAGGATGAGTATATTGCGGCCGAAGAGCGCCCTATGTCATACAGGGATGCGGCGCAAATTGATCCGGGTGCGAACGCACCGCAGCAGCTCCCGCTTTTTGTTCCTGCCGGAAACGGTATGAATGTGGATGATCTGCTTTTCCCGCCGTTTTCTGCACCGGGAAAAAGAAAGGGAATATATATTATCAGGACAGTGCTGTGGATGCTCAGCGTGGTGGTAGTTGCTATGGCGATTTTCCTGATATTCAGGCTGATGAACAGACAGGAGGAGACGGAACCCAACAGCAATTCAAAGGTGCCCTACAATTACTCAATGGATACCTCTTACGCAGAACAGGACTCCATTCCGGGGGCGCCGCAGGCAAGCGCTGATCCGGACGGGCCTCAGATATCTACGTCAGAGTCAGATGACAATAAAGCTACCAATACGGTCAATTCCGCTTACCGCAAGGCAAGCCCCTCTGTGGTGTGCATTACCTCATATAAGGGCGGAGAGGACTATGTGCTTGACAAATTGGGCGACGGTTCGGGCATAATAATATCCGAGGACGGCTATATTGCCACAAACAGCCACGTTATAGACGATGACAAGACCACAGGAGTACTGGTGACGCTTTCTGACGGAACGCAGTATTTAGGGGCTATAGTTGGTATGGACCCTAAAACGGATCTTGCTGTGCTGAAAATAGACGCAAAGAAGCTGACTCCCGCCGAGTTTGCCGATTCTGACAAGCTTTTTGTAGGTCAGGAGGTCTACGCCATAGGCAATCCCGGAGGATCGAATTTTTCTAACTCTCTTACAAAGGGTACGGTATCGGCGATCAACAGAACCTTGTCAAACAACGGATATGTCAGGTATATCCAGACGGATGCCGCCATAAATCCGGGAAATTCCGGCGGGCCGCTTATAAATGAAAACGGTCAGGTCATTGGTATGAACACATCAAAGATCGTTAATACCAAGTACGAAGGCATGGGCTTCTCCATACCAAGCAACAAGGTGGCTGAGGTCATCAACAAGCTGATAAAGTATGGTTTTGTCAACGACAGGGGAACCATAGGCATAGAGGGGACTACCTGCAATCTGTATGAGTCAAAGCTGAAAAATGTTCCGGAGGGTATGGTGATAACCTATATCTCACCAAAAGGAGCCCTTAAAGATCTTGACGTGAGGAACATGGATATAATCACGGCTGTCAATGCTGTGAGGGTCAAGTCGGCGATGCAGTTTATTGATGAGCTGTCCAAATATAAGCCGGGCGATACTGTGACGCTGAGTATATTCAGGGCTTCTGACAGCAAGACCATGAGGCCGTATTCCTTTGAGGTAGACGTAACGCTTCTGCCTGACAATTAAATAATCTGACCGCAGGAGGCTTTTTGCTTCCTGCGGTTTTCTCGTTTTAATGCTGTCTGATTGTTTAATTGAACAATAGTATTATAAT